>JAGRPD010000212.1 GCA_020439875.1 Verrucomicrobiales bacterium | reverse complement strand
CGGCAGCTGCGGGTGGAGGCGGTGGCGAGGCGGTCCACACAGGATGGGGGCGGGAAGATCCGCTGACGGGAGAGCGTCTCTTGATCGAGACGACTTTCCATGATGCCTCCGTCGGCATCCGAGGATGCCTCAAAAGCGCGAAAGAACGGGGTGGTGGGTTACACCAGACGGCGCAGCACGGGAATCATGCTGGCGTACAGAGTTCGACCTCCGGCGCGGCTGAGCTGCTCGCCGATGAGTTCGGCGTCCGATTCGACATCGGCTGGAAAGACTTCTTCATGCTCGTGACTGGTGCAGTGCGCGCAGACGTGGACAAAGCGAGATTCCCCATCTCGAGAAACGTGAATTTGGACATTCATTCCCGAGAGCGTCAGGCTGCTGAGGGCGGGGCCATCGGGGCTTTCCTGAAGGTGGAGGGTGATGGAGGGGCCATCGGGGCGGGCAAAGACGGGCTCTTCACCAGCGGATTGAAGTTCACCTTGCATGCGTCCTGCGACCCAGGCTCCGAGGAGCAGACCCGCGCTGCGTTGACCTTTGGCGTGGGAGATTTCGATGCGATCGATCTGCGGGAGTTGGGCGAGGGCCTGCGCGTCTTGAAAGCAACCAGCCAGAGCGAGGCGTAGAAAGTGGGAGCGTGTCCAGCTGAGGTCGCGCACGTCGAAGTGGGAGGTTCGGGATTCGAGAGCCTCGCTGAGCGCGTCGAGTTCTGCGGCGGGATCTGTCCAGCGGGAGCTGTCCACAATGAGGGTTTGTACGCGGCTGTGCAGGCGTTCGTCAAAGTGCTGGGTAAGGCTGCCTTGCCACCAGAGGACGAGGGGCAAGTCGGCATCGAGGTGAGCAAAGACCATGTTTTGCACCTGGAGAGCGGTGCCTTTTTCGAGGATGAAACAGAGCTGCTCCGAGCACACGACTTGCTGGCCTTGGTAGGGACGGCAGAGGGCGTTGATGTAGGCGCGGGGGGCGTTGGCATTGCCGTCGGGAAGATTGAGGATCAAGATGGCCCGGCAGGCGTGCTCGGCGGTGATCGACTCCAGCATCTCCATGTTGCGTGCGAGGCTGCAGGGGTCTTCGGTGTAAATGGCGAAGTTGACCAGCGATGCCCGGGTTTTGGCGCGATCTTGCTCCCAAAGTTCCTTCAGGGCGTGATCGATGCGAGGCAGTGGCACCTCCATGCCGAGGCGGCTGAGATCGATGTCGGTGAGTTGTGGAGGAGGCATCGGGCAGAGGGAAGTCAGGGGTTACAGCAAGCGCCATTGACGGCCGTCTTGAGCCAACAGTTCATCAGCTTCTTTTGGTCCCCATGAGCCGGCGGGGTATTCGCACATCGGCGGAGGATGGGCGCTTTGATGCCAGGCGTGTTCGAGTTCGTCGATGAACTTCCAGGCGTTTTCCACTTCGTCGCGCCGAGCGAACAGGGTGGCGTCTCCCAGCATGGCGTCGAGCAGCAGGCGCTCGTAGGCCTCCGGGGAGGCTTTGCCAAAGGAGGAGCTGTATTGAAAATCCATCTTCACAGGCTGCATGATGAGGGCCTGACCCGGTTGCTTGCAGAGGATGCGCAGGGCGATGCCTTCATCCGGCTGGATGCGGATGACGAGAGTGTTCTCGCTATTGCTCAGCATGCTGGCGGTGGCAAACGGCACCTGGGGTGGTTTCTTGAAATGCACGGAGATCTCGGTGGCCTTTTTGGGCAATTGCTTGCCCACCCGGATGTAAAAAGGCACGCCCTGCCAGCGCCAAGTATCCACGTAGAGGCGCAGCGCCACGTAGCATTCGGTGTTGGATTCAGGGTTGACGCGGTCTTCTTGGCGGTAGCCCACGCGCTCCACGCCATCGACCGAGCCCGCAGTGTACTGCGCGCGCACGACGTTGTGACCGACCGCTTCGGGGCCGACCCAACGCCGCAGGGAGCGGATGACCTTGACCTTCTCGTCCCGCACGCTATCGGCGCTGAGGTCGGTGGGCGGCTCCATGGCGACGAGGCTGAGCAGCTGAAAGAGGTGGTTTTGCACCATGTCTCGCAGGGCTCCGGCGGTGTCGTAATAACCGCCGCGTCCCCCTTCCATGCCCAGGTTTTCCGCGCAGGTGATTTGGACGTGATCGATGTAGCGGCTGTTCCAGTTTGGCTCAAACAGCGCGTTGGCAAAGCGCAGCACCATGATGTTCTGGGCGGTTTCTTTGCCGAGGTAGTGGTCGATGCGGTAGGTGTCCTTTTCCTCAAAGGTCTGGCTTACGACCTCATTGAGCGCTCGCGCGGTGGTCAGGTCTTTGCCAAACGGTTTCTCACAAACGACCCGTGCCCAGCGTCCTTCTGGCGCTTCATTGAGGCCTGCTTGCTTGAGCAATTCCAGGATGGGTTTGAAGAATTCCGGGGCGGAGGCGAGGTAAAAGAGCCGATTGGCGGGAGCCCCTCGCTGCTGATCGAAGCGATCCAGCGCGTCCTTCAAGGAGCGATATCCCTCCAGATCTTGGAATTCACTCCGGTGGTAGTGGATCGATTGCTCAAAGCGCTGCCACAACTCGTCGCTGTGCGTTTGGCGCGAGTACTTGCGGTTGGCGGTTTCCAGCTCGCTGCGAAAGTCGGGGTCGGTCTTGTCTCGGCGGGCAAAACCGATGCATTGAAAGTGAGGTGGCAAGTCGCCGCTGGCCGCCAGATTGTAGAGGGCGGGGATCAATTTTCGGTGGGTCAGATCGCCCGTGGCACCGAAGATCACCATGGTGCAGGGTTCGGCCTGATTGCGGTGAAACAGGGTTTCTTGAAACGGATTTTCCATGTGAAGCAGAGGCTTTTTGGGGCCGAGCGGACTCGGATCCCGCGTGAGTGAATTTCAGAGTCAGCTCACGCGGAGGGGAGCGGGGAATTTAGCCCTATGGGCCAGAGGCGCAACCGCTGCCTCGGGGCGGGAGTCATTCAGATGGAAATTTGACTGCGGGAGATCCGCCCTGAAAAGCAGGCTTCGACGTCGGACCCGCCATCCGCAGGGCGTTCCGCGTAGCGTCCCGTGTATTGAAAAAGGAGAGATCCATCTTCGGCGTGAGGCAGCGCGGCGTAGCGGACGGGCAGAGGGGAGTGCGCCGGTTGAGTATCCACGATCTCGGGGCGCGGCAGGGGCTGATTCGTCGCCCCAGGCAGGTGAGGGAGGTTGAAATTCCAAAAAGTTCCCCGCTCCAGAGAGGCGTTTTTTTGCTCGGAGATCAAATCTGCCACCCAGGGCGTCACCACGGCCCAGTCCAACGGGATTTCATGCCGGATGAAATGAGAAAAGGCCATGCCGCGCACGCCGTGATAGGCGGCCTCTCGCACGGCCGCGACGGTGCCGGAGATGGGCAGGTCTTGCCCCATGTTGCCCCCTTCATTGATGCCGGAAAAAACCCAGTCGGGCGTCAAATCCAGCGCTCGCAAAGCGATCCGCACGCAGTCTGCCGGGCTGCCATGGATGGCCCACCGATCCTCGCCGCGAGGTTCTGCTCGCAGGGGTGTGTGGGTGGTGACCCGGTGCCCGCCCTGGCTCTGGACCGTGGCGGGGGCGGCGATGAAGATGTGGGCGTTGGGCAGTGCGGCCCGGGTGGCTGTTTCCAGAGCAGCCAGTCCGGCGGCGTCGATGCCGTCGTCGTTGGTGAGCAGGATGCGGAGCATGGAGGAGTGAGGGAATTTGAGCTGCCCACTTCGTTGTTGGGCGGCTCTTTCCAAACTCCAAAAACCGCGTCAGGGCAAGTCAGCCTTATTTTGCCGGATACCCGAGGCGATGGCCTGCCAGATCGACTCCATGAGGCGGGATTTGAGGTGCGCGGCGCTGGACTCGAGGGATGGAATGGAGTGCAGCGGCAGTTTCAGCTGGGGGTCGATCGAGGTCGAGTCCGTGGATTTCTCGATCGACCGGGGAGACGGCGGATTCAAATTTGAGAAAACTCCGTTCATGCGATGCAAATTTGAGAGGATCAGATCAAAAACCAGCGGGGTGACGGGGCGAAAAACCTGAAGTGGAGCGAGGAGCGGTGCGCCAGCGTGGGCCTTCTCCGGTGCGTCCACCCGTGGTATCCAGGCGCAGGCCGCAAATCGTCATAAACACGTGCTCACCAGGCTTCACCCACACCGTGATGAAGCGGCCCTCGCCGGGCTCTCCCCACTTGGCAAATCCGCTGGAAGGCAGGGGCGACTTCAGCAGACCTGCCTTGATCAGGACGTAGGAGACCGTGCCGGAGCAATCGTAAGCACTG
Source organism: Verrucomicrobiales bacterium (assembly GCA_020439875.1). GTDB lineage: Bacteria > Verrucomicrobiota > Verrucomicrobiia > Verrucomicrobiales > Verrucomicrobiaceae > JAGRPD01. The sequence goes on along the minus strand of JAGRPD010000212.1, from coordinate 15,020 downwards.
TCCTCCACTTTGGAGTGACCACCGCCACGGCGATAGGGTTTGCCTTGGAGGGAGTTGGCGGCGGCCACGGCGTAGGCGATGCGTCCCGAGTTGGCGGGAGCCGTGACGTATCTGCCGTCGAAGCGGATCATACTCGCTGGTGCAGCGGCAGCCTGGCGGGAGTCTTGCTGCGGGCGGTAGGCCGTGCGTGCGGCGGCCTCTTGCTGCTGGCGTTGATAGGCCGCCATTTGCTGTTGGTAAGCCTGATACGCGGCCATCTGCTGCTGATACTGGTAGTAGGCGACGGCCTGCTGTTGGCGCTGGTAGGCGGCAGCTTGAGCGGCGTGGTAGGAGGCGGCGTAGTTACCGGATTGGGCTTTCACGCTGGAGAGAAGCGTGGTCAGGATCAGTGCCGCGATAACTGCCAAGCGGCCCGCAGGAGTGGTGGAGGAGGAGAGTTGCATGATCGTCCGGTTCTTGATTTATGAGAATTATATCAATTTCTCAAATCATAGCAACTATAATTCTCATTTTTTCATAAATTCGTAAATTTGAGAATTCGGGATGCAGGGTTTTGACCCTTCTTTGTCCTGCGTGGGCTCGCTCTCAATGAGCTGTAATCGATTGTAAATAAACGAAATCAATCGGATTGATGGGCGCGCCGTTTCAGCCAGCTGTCAGCGTGCTCATCGAGCGTCGTTCCATTTCTGGAATCTCCAATAAAGACCAAAAATCAAAAAATTGGCCGTCGGAATCGAAGTTCAGTGGACTGAAAAAGCAGCTTTTTGGCCGAAAAATACCGTAAATTTCGCCTACACTCGAATTTTTATCATTTCTGTGCGTGGTCTTTTTCGTTGATTGGGGCCGCCCCTCACGGAATTTTGACCCCTTCATTGAAGGCCTGCGGAAGCGCAGAAATCGTTGGGGCGCAGCGCTCGATCGAAAAGTTCGATCGAATGCCGGTCCGCTTTTTCAAGAGGCTGGCTTTGCTGTGGGTTCGCAAACCGTTTTCGTCGTGCAAATCTCCGCGCGATGCGTGGAACAGCGCGTGTCAGATGGCGGCCACGCGGTTTGCTCCGCTCTCTGCGGACGGCGGACGGGCACCTTTTTCTTGGGGAGCTGTGTGTCCTCGGGACTGCTGAAATGGCTTGGGGATCAAGGTCCCAGTTCGGGCCACTCCATCCACTGATTGGAGCGCAGATTGTCCAAATCGGCGGGCAGGATCATACGGCCTTGCAGCTCGTAGGCGGGTTTTGGCTGAAAGCCAGGGCTGCTATCCCAATGCCGGGCGAGCGCCCAGGCAAAATCCACCAGCATGGGGCGAAATGCGGTGCCATCGATGTCGTTCTTGCGGATCATTTCCACGCCGCCTTCCGGGCCGCCAAACCCATCCACGCCGAGGATCAACGCGCGGTCTCGCAGATTCAGTTGACGCAGCGCGTTGCTGGCTGCCAGAGCGGTCTCATCCGAGTGAGCGAAAAGCACGTCCACATCCGGCTGGAGGCGGGCGAGTTCCTGCGTGCGCTGCGTGGCGAGGACGGCGGTCCACTCAGTGGGGGCATCGTGCACCAGCCGGATCCCGGGTTCTTTGCGGAGCGCTTGAGTGAAGCCCTCATTGACCGCCGTGCACCAGGGCTCGTCGTCGCGACCTCGTAACTGGGCGACACGTCCCGCCACACGTCCCGTGCCCTCTTGAGCGGCCTTGCGCTTCAGAGCCCGAGTCACCGTCTCGCCGACGCGTTCGCCGAGACCCACGGGGTCTTCATAAATGACGGTATCGCAGAGAGGCGGTTTCATATCGGCCAGACGATGGTCCAACCCAATGACCCGCGTTCCCGCATCACGCAGAGCCTCGATCGCGGGTCGAGCGGCCTCGGGATCCACGGGGAGGAAAAAAAGATAGCGGGGAGGATTCGCGGCGAGTTCGGTGAGCTGCGCGATTTGGGCCTCGGCTCGATCGAGCGCATCCTCAAACTGAATCGACGTGCCGGTCTCCCGCGCGGTGAGGAGCTGCAGATACTGAGCCTGCATCTTTTGAAAAGGATCCCGGCTGTCGGAGAAAAATCCCGCCACTCGTCCGAGTTGGCCCTCAGGAGCCTTTGCGCCCGGTGCACGCTGGGCGATCGGTGGCATCTCTGCCTGCTGGGGATCGGTCGCATCACGGGCGGATTCAGGTTTGCAACCTGCGCAGGCCAGCAGCCAGGCGACTGCGGGGATCAAACAATGGCGTGAGGGAAGGGGGGCGCAGCGGGCGGACATAGACGAGCCCTATATAGAAGCGAAGTACGGTCCCAAAGACAAGTCTGCATGCGGAAGTTCGCAGAAAGCCGCCTTTTGCTTGCGTGATGCGGCAGCTTCCGGCACTGTTCCTCCCCTCTCGACTAAATTTCCCCATGTCCGCCGCCAAAAAAAATGCCGTTGTCACTGGAGCCGCAGGATTTCTTGGCTCTCATCTGTCTGACCGTCTGTTGGCGGAAGGATTTCGAGTGATCGGCATCGACAATCTGCTCACCGGCAATGTCCGCAACATTGAGCACCTCGCCGGCAATGCCGACTTTCACTTCATTCATCACGACGTCACCAACTACATCTACCTGCCGGGTGAGGTGGATCTGGTGTTCCACTTTGCCTCTCCGGCCAGCCCCATCGATTACCTCCAGCTACCCATTCAGACGCTGAAAGTCGGCTCGCTCGGCACGCACAACACCCTCGGTCTCGCCAAGGCTAAGGGCGCGACGTACCTGCTCGCCTCCACCAGTGAGTGTTATGGAGATCCGCTGGAGCATCCGCAAAAGGAGACTTACTGGGGCAACGTCAACCCCATCGGACCGCGCGGAGTGTATGACGAGGCCAAACGTTTTGCCGAGGCCATGACCATGGCCTACCACCGCTTCCACGGCCTCGACACCAAGATCGTCCGCATCTTTAACACCTACGGTCCTCGCATGCGACTGGAGGATGGCCGCGTGGTGCCGGCCTTCATCGGCCAGGCGCTGCAGGGGCAGCCGCTCACCGTTTTCGGAGACGGCTCACAAACCCGCAGCTTCACTTACGTGTCGGATTTGATTGATGGCATTTTCCGACTTTCTCAGAGCGATTACCACGAGCCCGTCAACATCGGCAACCCGCGCGAAATGAGCGTCATGCAGTTCGCGGAACACATTCTCGCCCTCACCGGCAGCGATTCTCAGGTCGAACTCAAGCCCCTGCCCACGGATGACCCGAAAATCCGTCAACCCGATATCAGTCTCGCCCGGCAGGTCTTGGGATGGGAGCCCCGAGTTCCCTTTGAAGAGGGAATCGTGACCACCCTGGCCTATTTTCGTGACTTTCTCTCAATCCCTGCTTGCTGAAAATCGGATTTCCCTGGTAAAAGAAACGAAATCGTGTGCATCTCTGCCATCGGGCGATCCGATTCCAGGGAAGCTTCACTCTCCAAAAAAACCTCTCGAACATCCCAAATATGAAACTCTGGAAGTGCCTCGTGCTCGCCCTCAGCCTCGTCCCCGCCATGAGCTGGGGTCAGGCAGATCAAGTCAAAGTCCAGATCAAAGGCCTCAAAGTCGGGGAGCAACAAACCCCTCAAATCCAAGCATCCAACATTGTGGACAAGCGTTGGCGTCCGAAAAACTGGATTGAGATTGAGGTGCCGATGGAAATCAAACTGGCCCGCGATCTCGGCGGACGCGACGGCAGCCTGCAGTCCCTTCAGATCAAGTACTTCGTGGGAGTGAACGCCAAAACGGATGATGGAAAAAACGTCGTTCTGACGGGCACCATCAACTACCAAGACATCGCAGCGGATCAGGACAATGTGGCGCTGGCCTTCGTCAGCCCCTCTACCCTGAAGCGGGTGCTTCAGAAGGACAATGGCGGCAAGGGCGATGTGGTGGCCTATGGCGTGGAGGTGATGGTGGGAAGTGAACGTGTGGCGTTTGAATCCAGCACGGGTTCTCCTTGGTGGTTTGATCAGGCCACCAACGGACTCTCAGACCGCTTCGCCCCTGAAGACGGTGCCATCCTCCCCAAGAGTAAAACCCCATTTGCTCCGTTTTGGGGGGATTACGATTTGCCCGTTGCCACCAACTGAGCCATTGCAGCCCGCTTTTTTCACTGCTCACAGCGCCCTTTGATCGGGTGAGAGTGAGCCTCCCGATCCCTTCGATCCTTTTTCGATTCACCTCCGACTCCTGATACCACCCCTTCATGGCAGACAATAAACAAATCACAGTGCTCAATCTGGGCTCCCAGCGCCTCGGTGCCGCGGTCTTCCGCAAGGCGGGTGGGAACTTGGTTTTGCAGAAATACGAGTTTGTGGAGCTGACCGGAGATCCCACCGTGGACGTCTCCCGGCTGCCCCAGCTTAAACTCGCGATCGAGGAACTCGCCGAGAAGCTCCGCATCGCCAAGTCCGCCCTCTGGTATGCCGTGGCCGGTCACACCGTCTTCACGCGGTTTGTGAAATTGCCTCCCGTCCAGGGAGACAAGATGGATCAAATCGTCGAGTTTGAGGCACGGCAAAACGTCCCCTTCCCAATCGACGAAGTCACCTGGGACTACGAAGTCGTCGGTGATAACCTCGGCGAAACGGAGGTCATCCTCGTGGCGATGAAGTCCGAGTCCTTGAACGAGATCAACGATCAGGTCGAGGCCAACAAACTCACCACCACAGGCGTCGATCTGGCCCCTATCGCCCTTTACAACTCCTTCAAATACACCTATCCCGACGTCACCGAACCTGTCGTTTTGATCGACCTCGGTGCCCGCTCCACCAACGTCGTCTTCGTTGAGGGAGATCGGTTTTTCGTGCGCAACGTCCTCGTCGGTGGAGCCACCATCACGGCTGCCATCGCTAAGGAATTTGGCATGCCCTTCGCTGAAGCTGAGGCGCAAAAGGTGACCCACGGATTTGTCGCCCTTGGCGGAGCCGTGGAGCAGCACCCCGATGAAGCGGTTGCGGCTCTCTCCAAAGTCATCCGCAACTCCATGACCCGACTGCACGGGGAAGTGATGCGGACCATCAATTATTATCGCAGTCAGCAGGGTGGCAGTGCTCCCACCCGCGCCTTCCTCTGTGGTGGCGGTGCTGCCATGGGATACGCTGTCGATTTCTTCCAGGAAAAGCTCCGCCTGCCCGTCGAGATCTTCAACCCACTGCGTGCCATTCAGGCCGGTGGAGGTGTGGATGGTGCCTCACTCCAGAATGATGCCGCCTCCATGGGAGAACTCATCGGCCTCGCCCTGCGCTCCTCGGGCTCTTGCCCCGCTGAGGTGGAACTCGTGCCTGACTCCGTCGCAGCCGTGCGCGACGCCGCTCGCCGCCGCCCCGCCTTGATCATGGCTGGTCTCTGCCTGCTCGCCGCCCTCGGCGTGGGCACCGCGTGGTTTTCGAAAGCCGGTCAGGTCGTGAATGGAAAACTCACCTCCATGGAGCGGGAGCAGACAGAACTGCGTCGAATCGCCGGAGAAATCGGCACGCTCGATGCCGAGCTGGACACGCTGCGCACGCAGAGCGCTCAGGTGGAAGCCGCCGTCAATGAGCGCTCCTACTGGGTTCGCATGTTGCAAGATCTGAACAACCTGTTCAAGAACGACAACATCTGGCTCACCCTCATCGAGCCCATGGAGCAGGGGAAATCCCTCACCAGTTCCCTCTTTGGCAATACCAAAGACGGCGAAGAGGATGCTCTGGTCGGCACCGTCGCTCCCGGAGCGGGGGACAATGCGGGAGGTTACGAGCTGCATCTCTCCGGCCTTTACCGGAAAAATGATAACGGCCAAGAAGTCGTCTATGAATACGTCCGCGAACTCGCCAAAAGCGGCTTGTTTGCTGTGGATGACATCGAAAAACAGCTCAATGAACTGGTCAAAGCCGAAGTCGGACTCGAAGACGATCGCTACGCCTACCGGTTCGACATCCGCCTGCCTTTGAAGCAACACATCGAATTTAAGAAGTAACTCATGGACTGGATCCGCTCCAACAAACAAACCGCCACCCTCCTCGGGGTGTTCCTCGCCGCCGCTCTCGTCGTCGGTTTCTTCCTCTTCAAAGCTTGGTCTTCCTACAGCGAAGCTCGGGAGCGATTTGATAGCGCCAACACCAGCTTGGCCGCCATGAAATCCGCCGCCCTCTACCCCTCGCCAGAGAACCTCAAGAAAAAGCAAGACGCCGTCAAAGCCTACGCCTCCGAGGTCAATAAGCTCCGTGTCACCCTGGTCAAACTCCAGCCCAAGCAGGAGCCCATCACCGAAACGGACTTCCAAGCCAAGCTCAAAAGCCGCATCGCTGAAGTCAAAAAACTGGCGGGTAACATCACCAAACTGCCAGCGGATTTCGCGCTGGGATTTGGAGACTACACCGGCGGACTGCCATCCAGCGCAGAGGTCGCCTCCGAGTTGTCGCTTTACCTCGACGCCGTTGACGCCATCGCGCAAACCGTGGTGGAGGCCAAAGCCAACGCCATCGATGTTCTGGAGCGCTCTGCCTTGCCTTCGGAAAACAAAGATTCGGCCGATGCCGTTCCTCCGCCACCACCCACGGCGCAAAGCAACAACAACGCCGCTGCACCGGGTGTTCTGCCTGCCGTCGAACGCCGCACCGTCAAACTCACCCTCTCGCTGGATCAAGGTGCTCTGCAAACTGTCCTCAACCGCCTCGCCAGCGTGAAATCGATGCACTTCTTCACCGCCGTTCGTTTGCTGCGGGTCGAAAATGAAAAGGCAGACGGACCTTTGAAAAGCGTTGTGGCCATGAAGGCCATGAACAACGCTCCGGAAATCCCCGAGGAAGCGCCTCCCAGCGTCGTTCCAGGGGAGGAAGGTGCTGCAGAGGCTCCCAAAGCCAAAGTGATTCAAGCGGCCAAACCTGGAAAAGAAGATTCCGTCGCCGTCTTGGGGCAGGAAAAACTCAAAGCCTACCTGGAAATCGATATCCTCCGCTTCACCCCCATCAAATCTCCCGCAGAGGCAGCGAAGTAGGGTCGCCTACGTCTCTCCATTGAATTTCATTTTTTTCCCTCCATGCAAAAGAACCAAGGCAACTACGAAAAAGTGCTGCTCGTGCTCATGGCGCTCGTCGCCCTTGCCGTCGCAGGCTTGACCATCTGGAAAAGCCAGGGCTTCGCCGACACACTGCAAGAAAAGAGAGTCACCCCCAAAGAAGAGCTGGGTGACATTCCGCTGGAATCCGCTACCGCCGCCACCAAGAGATTGGCGACAGTCTTCGACTGGAAGGCTCCAGAAATTGATGGCAAGAAGGTGCCCCTGAACAAATCCGTCCTTCTCGTCTTGAAGGACGGCACCCTGTTCGATCTTTACTCCAAGGATCCCAACGCACCGAATCTGCGAGATCCCATCACCAACAAATGGCTGATCGACAACAACATCCCCGACATCCTCTCCCCCAACGTCGCGGACTTGGACCCTGACAAAGATGGATTCACCAATCTTGAGGAATTCAATGCTCAGACCAATCCCATGGACCCAGCCAGCAAGCCGGAGGCCACTCAGAAGCTCTTTCTCGTTCAGCGCATCACCAACGACTACATCCTCCAGCTCGCCAGCAGCATCATGCCCGTCCAGGTGCAGCGCCTCAAACCTGAACCCAAAATTAGCAAATTCGTGACCGAGGGGGCCGACTTCGGTTTTGAAAAGGGAGAGTCCCGATTCCGCTTCGTCAGTTTTGAAAAGAAATCCGCCAAGGATGACAAGGTCGGTGAGAAAGATGTCTCCGAACTCACCATCCTGGATCTCGCCACCAACCAAGAAGTGACCTTGGTGCGCAACGAACCCAAAAACCTCGCCGAATACGAAGCTCGGTTCGAATTTCGCCTGGGTACCATCCAAGAAATCACCCAGAAAAAAGGGGAAGATTTTCAACTGCCAGGCACGGGCCAAACCTACCGTGTGGTCGAAGTTGAAGAGACTCACGCCGTCATCGCACCCGTCGGAGCAGACGGTTCTGTGGGCACCTCCATCCAGGTTCCACGCGGTTGATTAAAATCCGTTCAAAAAAAGACTCGCCAAACCCCGGCAATCCCTGTTATTCAGTATCTCTCTTTGCAAAATGGCTTCGACCCCTTTTATGACTCGCATCTCCCGTCCCTACATCCGAAATGGAACGTGTCTGGCTGCCACCCTGTCACTTTCCCTGGCATCAATCGCCTCCGCTGGCGGCTCCGGGAGTTTGCCCGGCCTCGCTGAGCGGGAAGTCGCCCGCCGAACCGCCCGCGTCCAAGATGCGAAGTTCGCCATCGAGCGTGGAGACAACTTCTATGCGGAAGGTGATACCGAAGCGGCCCTCGGCCAGTATCGCTCTGCCATGGAAGGGCTGCCAGATGCTCCCCTCACCCGGGATTGGCTGGAACTCGCTAAGTTGAAATTCGCCGATTGTTCCGTAGCCCTCGCTCGGGAGCGCGCCAAGAATGGACGTTACGAGGAAGCTCGCAAACTCCTCGCGGAAGCCTTGGTCGCCGTGCCTGGACACGAAGGGGCCATTGAGTTTGGAGAGCAGCTTTCCGATCCCGATCGTTGGCCGCCTGCCTTGACTCCCGAGCACGTTGTCAAAGTTCAAGCCGTGCAGCGTGGTCTGGAAATGGCCAACAGCGATTACGAACTCGGCAACTACGACAAAGCGATTGAGGACTATCAAGAAGTTCTCCGCAAGGACCCCTACAATAGTGCCTCTCGTCGTGGCATGGAACGTGTGGAGCAAAAGCGTGCTGAGTACTTCGAAACGTCTCGGGACCACATGCGGGCGAAGATGCTGAATGACGTCAACAAAATGTGGGAGGACAACGTCCCCGTTCAAACGATTCAGAACCTCCCTGGGATTGACGCTAACAACAAAAATGATTCGGCACGTCTGATCGACAAGATGAACCGCATCATCTTCCCGAACGTCCAGTTCTCGGGCGCATCCATCGAAGAAGCGGTCGAGTTTCTGCGCGTGAAGAGCAAGGACCTGGACGATCAAGAGACAGATCCGGCGAAGAAAGGTGTCAACATCATCCTCAAGACGGGTGATACACCGATCACCAGCTCCATCAGCATTGACCTGTCTGATGTGCCCATGAGCGAAGCCCTGCGCTACATTACCGAATTGGCGGGAATGAAGTACAAGGTCGAAGCACACGCCGTCATTGTGGTGCCTGTTTCCGACATGGGCACCGAAATGTATCAGCGCATCTACCGTGTGCCGCCTGACTTCTTGAGCGTGGGCGGTGGTTCTGCCGAAGCTGCACCTGCGGCATCGAACGATCCCTTTGCTCAACCTTCCGGTGGTGGAGCCGGAGCTTCCCAGTTGATTCAGCGCAAGTCGGCCCTGGAAATCCTCAGAGATCAAGGGATCGCTTTCCCTGAAGGGGCGAGTGCGGTGTTCAACAAAGTGACTTCTCAGCTCATCGTTCGCAACACTCAACCCAACCTCGATCTGATCGAAGCATTCGTTGAGAGTCTGCAGGGCAATACTCCCAAGCAAATCTTCATCACCACCAAGTTTGTCGAGGTCACTCAGAAAAACACGGATGAGTTGGGCTTCGACTGGTTGCTGGGCGGCTTCAGCCTTCCTGGAACCAACTCGATCTTTGGCAGCGGCGGTACCACGGGCAATTCTTCCGCTGGCCCGCTTAGCGAGACGGATTTCCCCTTCCGCTACCCAGGTGCAGCTTCGGTTCCTGTGGGACAAAATCCGCTGTCTCGCGGGCTGCGTTTCGGAACCAACGCCATTGAAGCGGATTCCATTGACGGTCTGATTGCTACCACGGCGGCTGCTTCCAGCATCTCCCCAGGCATCCTCGCTTTCTCTGGCGTGTTCACGGATCCTCAGTTCCAGGTCGTCATTCGCGCCTTGAGCCAGAAGAAAGGGGTGGACCTGATGAGTGCTCCCAGCGTGACGACCAAGAGCGGTCAACGCGCCTCGGTGGAAGTGGTTCGCGAGTTCATCTACCCGACGGAGTTCGATCCGCCAGAAATTCCGCAGCAGTTCGGTAGCACCGGAAACACGACCTTTGGCGGTGCTCTCGGTGGAACTTCAGTCGGTGGTGCCTTCCCAGTTACCCCCACGACGCCCACCACCTTTGAGATGCGCCCGGTTGGTGTGCGCCTTGAGGTGGACCCCGTTCTCGGCGCAGATGGTTACACCATTGATTTGAACTTGGCTCCAGAAGTGACGGAGTTTGAAGGCTTCATCAACTACGGTAGCCCCATCCAAACCACCGGTTCCGATGCCCTTGGAAACCCACGCCAGATCGTGCTGACGGAGAACGTCATCAACCAGCCTGTGTTCTCCTCCCGCAAAGTGCAGACCTCCGTCACCATCTGGGACGGTCAAACGGTCGCCATGGGTGGTTTGATCCGCGAAGACGTGCAGGACGTCGAGGACAAGGTCCCCGTGTTGGGTGACATTCCCATCCTGGGCCGCCTCTTCCAAACCAAAGCGGAAGACCACTTCAAGCGGAACTTGATGGTGTTTGTGACCGCCAACGTCATTGATCCCTCGGGTCAACGGGTGCGCAACATCACCCAGCAAAGCAGCGATGCTGGCCTGCCAGCCGCCACCATGGATTCTGGCATGGGAGGCCCCAATCCGCTGCTGCCTGCGGCAACGAATTGATGATCTGACACGGATCCAGATCCGCTCTCTTCCCCATGTGGCACCACCCTCCCAGAGGCTGGTGCCACTTTTTTTGATCTCATGAAGCGTTGGATTCTGACTGGTGGCATCGCCTGCGGTAAGTCGATGGTTTTGAATTCGCTCCATCAGCAAAAAGGCATCCGGACCTTTTCGAGTGATTTAGCCGTTCATGAGCTGCTGGATGAGGATCGGGTGCGCACCGCAATCCTGGACCGCTTCGGAGCAGAAGTCTTCGGCCTGGATGGCAAGGTGGACCGTAGAAAACTCGGAAAACAAGTTTTCGGCGAGAACGAGGCACGGCTATGGCTCGAAAATTTGATTCATCCCCTTGTATTTGACCGCCTTGAGAGTGATGCAGCCGCCGCTGAATCCATGGCTGAAGTGCATCTTTTTGTTGCGGAGATCCCGCTTCACTACGAGGTTAAAAGCCCGGTGGGTGCTGATCGGGTTGTCGCCGTGCTTTGCAGCCCTGAGCGGCAGTTGCAGCGCCTCATGTCCCACCGGGGTCTGACGCGGGATAAGAGCGAGTCCATCCTCCGTGTCCAAATGCCCATTTTGGAAAAGGCTACCCATGCCGATGTGGTCATTTGGAACGACGGGAGTCCGGAGGCAGTCCAGCGGCAGGTGGAACTTTTGATTGCACAGATAGCCCATGACGGAAATTGAAATGACAGAGGACCAAGCTCCTGAGGAAACTGCCCCGGATGTGATTCCAGCAGAAATGTCTCGTGAAGGCGATGCTTCCAACCAAGGAATCGAAGAGTCCACAGAGAAGGTCGCTGCGGAGCCAAAGGGACCGCCTGAAGGATTCCCTCTCGAAATGAGCCTTGAGCAATTGCAATCCGCATCCTTGGCGGAATTGCATGAACTGGCAGGAAAAACCGGTTGGCGCTTGAATGCCAGCCGTTCCAAGCATCAGCTGATTTATGATTTGGCGGTCTGGCTGGCGCGGCATGGAACTCAAGTCCGCGCAGAAGGCATTCTTGAGCTGGGTTCCGAGAACTTTGGCTTGATCCGCTATCCTCGATTCAGTGCTGCGCCGCTGCCTGAGGACGTTTTTGTGCCGCTCTTTCTGGTTCGGAAATTCCAATTGCGTTCCGGTCAGAAGATTGCGGCCCTGCTGAAGGCTCCCAAAGAGCGAGACAAGTATCTTGCCGTGGATCGACTGCTGACAGTGGAGGGAGTGGAAATCGACCTCTGGCAGCCTCCAACGCCATTTGACAAACTGACCGCGCTTTTCCCCAACGAGCGCATCATTCTCGAAACGCCCAAGGACGGATCCGTCACCTCGCGGGTGATCGACCTGATCGCCCCCCTCGGCAAAGGTCAGCGGGGTCTCGTGAATGCTCCACCGCGTTCCGGAAAAACCATGGTGCTCAAAGCGATCGCCAAATCGATTGCCGCCAATCACAAGGAGGTCGAGCTGCTCATCCTGTTGCTAGATGAACGCCCCGAAGAAGTCACCGACTTCGAGGAAACTCTCCAAGGAGGCACCATCTATAGTTCCACCTTTGATGAGACCCCGAAGCGGCATACCCAATTGGCGGAACTGGTGATCGAGCGGGCCAAACGCCTCGTCGAGATGGGCAAGGACGTCGTCATCCTGCTGGATAGCCTGACCCGGCTCGCTCGCGGCTACAATGCCCTCAGTGGCGGACGGGGGCGCACCATGTCGGGCGGTATGGATTCGAAAGCTATGGCCAAGCCGAAGAAGTTTTTTGGAGCCGCTCGCAATGTCGAGGAGGGCGGCAGTCTGACGATCATGGCGACCGCCTTGATTGAGACGGAGAACCGCATGGACGAACTCATTTTTGAAGAGTTCAAAGGCACTGGAAACCTTGAGATCACGCTGGATCGCGAGATCTCAGAGCGGCGCATCTATCCAGCCATTCATGTTTTGAAATCGGGTACTCGACGCGATGACTTGCTCTACCACCCCGACGAGTTCCGTCGCATCGCCGCCGTGCGCAAGCAGCTGGCCCAGGTGCCGGCGGTGGAGGCCATCGAGACACTGATCCGCAATGTGGAACGCAGTGCAAACAACGCGGAGATCTTGTTGCGAGGGCTGAGATGAGTTCTTCCGACGAACCGCCGACTGGGCCAAGTTTGTTGCCCGTTCCTCCCGCCCCAGAATACGAGCTGATTGAGACCCAGGAAGCTCTGCAGCAGTGGGTTGATGCCGCCCGTGCCGCACGCAGCCAGGTAGGAGACTCTCGCGCTTGTCTCGATACCGAGGCGGATAGCTTGCATCACTATCGAGAGAAAATTTGCCTGCTTCAGGTGACCTGCGGAGGAAAATTCGCGCTGGTTGATCCTCTGGCGATTGACGATGTGACGTCACTCTTCGCTCTCTTGGACGAGGGAGAACTTTGGTTTCACGGTGCCGACTATGATTTGTCGATGCTCGCCCGTACTTACGACTGGCGTCCCCGTGTGATGCGAGATACCCAAATTGCCGCACGACTCGCCGGGCATCGGCAGTTCGGCCTAGCCGCATTGGTGAAGACCTCATTTGGGTTGGAATTGTCCAAGGCCTCTCAAAAAGCCGATTGGAGTCAGCGCCCGTTGCCCGAAGTGATGCGCCGGTACGCGATCGACGATGTACGCTTCCTCTTGTCCATCGCTGACCAGCTGATGGAGGCATTGAAAGGCGAAAATCGTATCGATTGGTTTTTGGAGAGTTGCGAGACCTTGCAGCGAGACGTCGATCGTCGGTTGAGCGCTCCAAAGGAAGATCCCTGGAGGGTGCAGGGATGTGGTCGGCTGCATCCCAAGGGGTTGGCGTTCCTGAAATCAGCGTGGCACTGGCGGGAATGTGTGGCCGCCGAGCGGGATATTCCCTGCTTTCGGGTGATGTCCAACAAGCAGCTCATCGGCTACGCCGAACAATTCGAAAAGGATCAACCGCTGCATCCTCCCGGAGGATGGCGCCCACGGTGGAAGAAAGCCTTTACCGATTTGGTTCGTGAAGGGAGTTCTCAACCATCCTCCGAATGGCCGCGCCGCCTTCGTCGTGAACGTGGACGATTCACTGAGGAAGAGAAAAAGCGAGTGGACGCCCTTTGCGCCGGGCGTGAGCAGTTGGCGGGTCGCCTGGGCATTGAGTCATCTCTGCTGGGCTCTCGTGCCACCTTGGAGCAGGTGGTTGCCTCTGGCTCGTCCGAGGGATTGCTGATGAACTGGCAGCGGGTCGTCCTATCACCCATCCTCGAGCCGCAGACTCTGCCTGCGCCGACGCCCGCCTCGTAAAGCAGGAAAGGGGCTCAAAAAGAGCCCCTTTCAAGGATGCTGAGTGCCCAAGCCGAGCGGGTTACGAAGTCGTCTTGCGCTCCGAGTTGAGATCCATTTTGCGATAGAGCGTTGCGATGCTGATGCCCAGCATGCTGGCCGTCTTCTCGCGAGAACCACTGTTGTACTTGAGGGTTTCTTGAATGAAGAGCCGCTCTTGGGATTTCACAAAATCGTCCAAGGTCGAGCCAATGGGCAGCTTTTGCGTTGCTCCCGATCGATTTGGGGTGGGAACCTCAATCTGCTGGCTGACTTTGGAGGGCAGGTCAGCTGGCTCGATGGATTCATTTTCAGCAAACGCACAGGCCCGTTCCACAGCATTTCGGAGCTCGGAAATATTCCCCGGCCAAGCGTATTTTTCCAAAAACTCCAGCGCGTTGCGCTCCATCCGCTTCGATCCCGTGCCCATGCGTTCCGCCAGCTCATTCAAAAAGTGTTCCACCAGCGGTTTGATGTCCTCCCTCCGATCTCGAAGGGGAGGGATCTTCACAGGAACCACCGAGATTTTGTAAAACAAATCTTCGCGGAATTCGCCTGCAGCGGTCGCTTCCTCAAGAGTCGCCGTCGTGGACGTCACCAGGCGGAAAGTCGGAGTGTTGTGAACTCCAGCTGATCGGTTTTGCTGGATTTCGTCGAGGAAGGTATTGAGCTGCGCCTGGATGCGCACAGGCAGCTGATGGATCTCAGCGAGGTGTACGGTACCACCACCGGCACGATGGAAAATTCCGGCGGACGGGTTGCCGACGTGACCAAAAAGCTCGGTCTCCAGCACCGGCTCTGGCAGCGCACTGCACTGCAACTCTTTGAAGGGCGAGGAACGCCGACGTCCAGCCTCGTGCAGCGCGCGGGCCACCATGTGTTTCCCAACGCCGAATTCTCCCTCCAGCAAGACAGGACTGTCAGTTTCTGCGACACGACGGACGATGTCAAAAATGCGCTGAATCGCCACACTGTGACCAATCAGTCTGGTAGAAGGCTGGTGGCGGATCGACAACGAAGAAGCGCCGGTTTCGATCAGCTCTGGCTTTTTGCCGAGCGCTTGATTGACAGTCTTGATCAGGTCCCCCAGATCAAAGGGCTTCGTCAGGTAGTCAAATGCACCCAGACGCATGGCTTCCAC
>JAGRPD010000693.1 GCA_020439875.1 Verrucomicrobiales bacterium | reverse complement strand
GAGAGCCCTGGTTGAACACGCCCGGTGGATTGGCCGGGATATTATGCAAGTTGTGTTTTTGAGGCGAGCCACCGCTCAGTATGGTGAGCGGGTTTTGGCTGGTGGATTGGGTCGATCTTGGGCCATTGAGCGGGTTGTGGTGGATCTCATGGCTTTACAATGAGCCTGGGTGATGGGTTTGGAGGACGGGGTGTTTGTGAATGAGGAATGAGGAATGAGGAATGAGGAATGAGGAATGAGGAATGTGGAATGTGGAATGTGGAATTCGGAGTCGCGGTGCCTTTGCTTCACTGCCATTTCTCACGTAACGCTTAACCTGGAAAAGGTGTGAACATCACAGGCCTTCATCCCCTTCAAAAATCAGTGGTCGGGGTTCAGCCTTCGACTTTCCAAGGCTGACTCCCATTCGTGTCGATTCGTGTGCATTCGTGGTTCCAATAATCTTCTGACTTGTCCGCCTCCTCGACACGAGAGGAGGGAGGGTTGGATGGATGCCTGAAGTTGGGCAAAAATGGGGCTTTGGAGTTTAGGGGAGGGATTGGATGGGCCGCGAGAGATCGCAAGGAGCGCAAAACTGAATCATGGGGAGGAGGTGGAGATCGGTCTTGGGGCGCTGAGCAGGGGGGCAAACCGGTTGAGGTGGGGGGAACTGCTTGCGTGGGGCGGACGTGGGTGGCAGTTTGACGTCTTCTTCATCATGCGTTGCCCAAAGTGTGGGAGTTCCCAAGATCGAGTCATCGACTCACGCGAGGCGCGGGACGGTCAAGCGATCCGCCGCCGCCGGGAATGCATGCGGTGCAATTTCCGCTTCACGACCTATGAGCAGGTGGAGCGCGAGGAGTTGCGGGTGGTGAAACGCAATGGGGCGAGTGAGCCGTTTTCCCGGGAGAAGCTGCTGCGCGGATTGGAGCGGGCTTGCGAGAAGCGTCCGGTGCGCCATGAGAGGATTGAGCAGGTGGCGGATGATGTGGCGAATGAGCTGACGGAGGAGGGGTATCGCGAGATCCCTGCGAGTGTGATCGGTGCCAAGGTGATGCGTCAGCTCGAGGTGCTGGACCACATTGCCTACGTTCGTTATGCCTCGGTTTACCGCCAGTTTGAGGATGTGGGTGAGTTCATCAGCGAGATTCAAAGTCTGGACCAACGACGTCCTCGGGACTCGACCCAACCTGAGCTTTTCAAATAACCCCCCTTTGGTGCCATGAGTGAAAAAACCTTGTTTCAGAAGATCATCGATCGGGAGATTCCGGCGGACATTGTCTATGAGGACGAGTTTTGTGCGGCGTTCCGAGACATCCAGCCTCAAGCGCCGGTGCACATCCTCATTGTGCCGAAGAAGCCGATTCCGCGGGTGGGCGATGCGGTGGCGGAGGATCAGGCGCAGCTGGGTGCGCTGCTTTTGGCGGCGGGAAAGGTGGCGGAGGCGGAGGGGGTGCGTTCGACGGACAAGGGTTTCCGGCTGGTGATCAATCAAGGGCGGGATGGGGGTGAAACCGTGCCGCATCTGCACGTTCACTTGCTGGCGGGTCGGCCGCTGGAGTGGCCGCCGGGCTGATTTTTGGGATTGACCTCGGACTTAGGAGGGACTGTGATGGGCGTAATGAAAAGGGTGCCCGTTGCGCTT
>JAGRPD010000692.1 GCA_020439875.1 Verrucomicrobiales bacterium | reverse complement strand
GGCTTAGTTCAACAAGTCGGAGCACAGAACCCCTGACCCGCCGCGAGTTCTATCCGCCATGACCATTTCAACCTCAACCCGCAGTCGAAGCCGCGCCCCCGGTCAGGGGCCCTGTGTCCTTTGACGACTAAGAAAATGGACTCAGAACTCATCGAACTCCGCAGATGTCGCGATGGCGATACTGTAGAAGACACAAAATCCGTGCTCGATGCTGCGCAGATTCCTTACCGCGTAGGTTCGACAGCGACAAGTTTTGATATTAGCACAATTGGAACGGGAAGTGACCCAGAGGTTATAATCAGTGTTCGGAGGGCTGACTTTTCAGCCGCAAGGGCGGCAATGGAGGAAGAATATTTGAAAGTCGATCTGCCTTCTGACCATTACCTTTTAACATCTCCGGATGAGGAGCTTGCTGAGATCCTCGGAAAACCGGTCGAATGGAGTCCATTTGACGTGGCTCACGCAAGGAAGTTGGCAGAAGCGCGGGGTATTGAGCCGGCCGATATCGAACGGCAAAGTGAAGAGAGAGCCAAAAGGCTTAAACAGGGAAAGCCAG
Source organism: Verrucomicrobiales bacterium (assembly GCA_020439875.1). Classification (GTDB taxonomy): domain Bacteria; phylum Verrucomicrobiota; class Verrucomicrobiia; order Verrucomicrobiales; family Verrucomicrobiaceae; genus JAGRPD01. The sequence continues at coordinate 1,578 of JAGRPD010000692.1, read as the reverse complement.
CTTCAGGGAGTCTTTTGTTCTTTGGGTGGCTGTTCTCAGTTCTCGGGGGATTGATAGGCCTCGGGATCGCATGGTCGATATGCTTCATGAAGGAGAAGTCTCCTGAGGGGGATTTCTTCACCTACGATGAGAAGTCTCGTGAAATTGCAAAGCCAATGTTTATTCTCGCCTGCGTAATGACAGGGCTTGCCCTAATTCTCAGGTTTTCTAACATTGTATCTGTTTAACACCGAGTCGAACAAGTCGCGGATGATCAACTGCCTGCCCGCCCTGACTCGAAAACCAAATGAACATTGAAACCTTAATCCCGATGTTGGAGCGTGCTGTCGGCAGGCAGTGACATCGCTTCGACGTTCTGCTCAAAAATGAATGCGCGCGGGAGCATCGTTGACCATTACCTCTCCGAGTTTCGCTCAGGCAGGTGCGATGACGCCTTCCACAGTTTGATCGAGACGGATTCAGCGATCATACAGGGGCTCATCAACGCCTACGAGGACGCCAAGGAGATTGATGCGAAGGTATTCCTGATCGAGGTGGTCTCAGAGTTCCGCCTTGATTCGTCGCTCTGCTTTCTTCGGCACGCCCTACGTAGAGACGACGAACCACAGATTTGGAAGGCAGCGCTCAACGGAATGGCGATGGCTGAGTCTCCCGAAGCAGTAGATGCGATGGATCATGCGCTCTCTTCAGTTCAGGATTCGACAAAGAGGGATTGGATCCAGGAAGCAATTACTGACACGAAAGCAGCAATAACCAAAAAGCAGAACAATAGAGGGTGTCTTGCTGCGGAGCGCAGCGGAGCCAGCAAAGATACCCCTGACTGAACACGCCCGGCGGATTGGCCTGGATGTTATGCAAGTTGTGTTTTTGAGGCGGGCCTCCGCTCATTGAGGTGAGTGGGTTTTTGCCGGTGGATTGAGTCGGTCTTGGCCCATTGAGCGGGCTAAGGTGGTGCTCTTGGCTTGACGATGAGCCTGGGTGATGGGGGTGGAGGTGGTTGGGGTGTTTGTGAATGAGGAATGAGGAATGAGGAATGAGGAATGAGGAATGAGGAATGAAAAATGAAGAATGAAAAATGAAGAATGAAGAATGAGGGGCTGCGGTGTCCTTGCTTCACGGTCATTTTCCATGCGACACTGAACCTGGAAAAGGTGTGAACATCACAGGCCTTCATCCCTTTCAAAATCCAGCCATCAGTGTTCAGCCTGCGTCCTTCCAAGGCTGACTCCCATTCGTGTCGATTCGTGTGCATTCGTGGTTTCAAAAACCTTCCGAATTGTCCGCCTCTTCATCGCGAATGGAGGGAGACATTGGGTTCGAGGAGGGAGGGTTGAGTCGATGCCTGAAGTTTGGTAAAAGATGGGGGGTAAAAAAGGTTGGGATTGTGTTGGGGGCTCGATGAGGACGAGTAACAGAGGGTGACGTGGCTACCGGGCTGCTGCGACGACGAGGGTTTTGGCATGGACGTTGGGTCCGATGGGGAGTATTTCTTGGGACATGGTGTTGTTGAGTTGGAGATCAATCTTAGCGTGTGGGGTTCTTCGGCGAGCCCTGCCTCTTGCGGCTCGGTTTTGCAGC
>JAGRPD010000211.1 GCA_020439875.1 Verrucomicrobiales bacterium | reverse complement strand
GCAGCGCCACCGTCACCCCGCGCCCCCAGGTGGAGCGATCCCCCACGGCACCGATGGCAGCCAAAGCCCCTTCACGAAACGGCTCCCTCCCCCCCGCATTCTCCGCATCCACCCCCGGCTGCTCCGGCGGCAGACCGGGGATCCAGGCCTGGAAATTGGGGCCCGCCTCCGCATAGTCCTCGCCATGCCCGCGCAGCTCCCGCGCCAGATCTTCCCAATCACGATACGCCACCCGTGCGGCGAGCAAGCGCGCATCGGAGTCCACAATGCGCAGGCCCTGCAAACCTGCCCGCGCTCGAAACGCCGCCAGCGCCGTCGGCGAGCGAAACGTCAGCACCACCTCACCCGGTATCGTCCCAGGTGCAGAGAGCGCCTCTTGAAGCTGCTCCAGCGCCGCATCCTCCGCCGAGGCGGTCTCCGCAGACTGCGGGGGCGATGCCGATGAGACTGCGGGCTCGGCCCGCGTCACCGTCGGGCGCGGAGAGGGTCGAGACACAGGCGCTCGCGGCATCGTCTCCACCGTCTGCACCCGCTTCTCTCCCGCACCACCACCCACCGCCATCCATCCCATCCACGCCATCACCCCGACGAGAACGACGAGACTCAACGTCACCGCCAAAGTCGTCAGCCGAGATGAAGGTTCCATGCGCATTCGGGAAATCTAAGCGGAAAGTTCCACTCGCGCAAAAACTGCTTCAACCAGGAAGTTGTTGCGCGTCTTTTGGAATGACGATCCAAAACTTCTGGATTTGCATCTTGTCACTTTGGCCCTTCTCTCTCTGCCATGGCCGAAGTCCTCTCCACCCGCATCCTTCCGCTCGGCAGCGCCGCACCTGAAATCGAACTCCCCGACGCCGCAGGTCAAATCCACGCCCTGGATGATTTGCGCGGTCCTCGCGGCCTGCTCGTCATGTTTGTCTGCAATCACTGCCCCTTCGTGATCCATCTCGCCGACGCCATCGGCACCCTGGCCACCGAGTGCGACGCCCTGGGCATCGGCAGTGTCGCCATCAATGCCAACGACGTGGAGAAATACCCCGCCGACGCACCGGAAAAAATGGCCCCCTTCGCCTCCGCTCACGGTTGGTCCTTCCCTTATCTCCTGGACGCCAGCCAGCAGACCGCCCACGCCTACGCCGCCGCCTGCACACCGGATTTTTACCTGTTCGACGGCGAGTTGCGCCTCACCTACTGCGGTCAATTTGACGACTCACGCCCCGGCAATGGCCAACCCGTCACCGGAGCCAGCCTGCGCGCTGCCGTGCAGGCCATGCTCGCCGGAGCCCCCCCACTCGCCAGCCAGCGACCCAGCTCCGGCTGCAACATCAAGTGGAAACCCGGCACTGAGCCCTCGCACTTCCTCGCCCGTTGAGATTTCGCTTTTTACATCGCGCAAAATCTGCGCAAACTTTGAAAATCCACGCCTCAATTCATCGTAAAAACCGCATGCGCACCCGTTTAGGCCTCCTCCTGGCCCCCTTGGCCGCCCTCTCCGCCCCCTTGCACGCCGCTGTGGATATCCAGGGCGAAGCAAAAAAAATCGACGCCATCTTGCAGGCCGATTGGGAAAAACACGATCTCTCTCGCAATCCCGATTCCGACGACAGCACCTTCCTTCGCCGCATTTATCTGGATATCATTGGTCGCATCCCCACCACCCGAGAGACCCGGGATTTCCTCGGCTCAAACGCCAAGGACAAACGCTCCCAATTGATTCAGAAGCTGCTGAAATCCGACGCTCACAGCCAGCACGCCTACAACTACTGGGCCGACGTCCTGCGCTTGCAAACACGTGGCCAGCAAGCCGGCGTCATCACTGGAGCCGCCTACTCCGCCTTCATCAAAAAGTGCCTCAGCGAAAACGTGCCCTATGATCAAATGGTGCGTGATCTCGTCGCCGCTGAAGGCAAAGCCTGGGACAACGGAGCCATCGGCTACTACATGCGAGATCGCGGCATGCCGCTGGACAACATGGCCAACACCGTGCGCGTCTTCCTCGGCACCCGCATCGAGTGTGCCCAGTGTCACAACCACCCCTTCGACAAGTGGA
>JAGRPD010000210.1 GCA_020439875.1 Verrucomicrobiales bacterium | reverse complement strand
ACCCGCCGGTGAGAAAGCCCGTCAGCCAGTGTGAATGCACCGCCAATCAGGATCTTTCCGTCATCCAGAACGGCGATGCAGTGCACGTCCCCATCGAGCTCTGGTGGACTGAATGTCGAGTCGATCAAACCAGCCGGGGTGTGCCGGGCAAGACTCTTTTGCGGTGCGCCATCCACCAAATCGAAATGGCCTCCGGCCAGGACCTTTCCGTCTGGCAGTTCGGCAATGGCAAAGATGCGGGGAATGGTGCAATTCAGCGTGTAAAACGTTGACGTGCACGCTCCTCGGATCCGGGAGTCGAAATGTTCCACCCTGGTTCCGTCATCGTACACTTTGTTGAGTTGATCGACGTACCCGTGCCCGTCCTGCCCTTCACTCCCAACCAAGAGCATCCTGTTGGTCAGCGGAACAACACTGTATGCCTGATAGACTCCAGAACTGGTCAAATAATACCGAACCGGATCGAAATCGTCTGGAGTCAAGGGCTGCGCAAATCCTGTGAAGGACAAACCCCAACATCCGAGCAGGCTGACAATGGCGGTTGGGATTTTCGAAGGTTGCTTCATTGACCGATTGGAACAAATCATGGGTATACCAGATCCTTTCATCAGGGGCGAGAATAAATTAAGTCGATTCCTGGTAATTCTAAAGAAGTTGATTGAAATATCGAAGGTTAGTCGATGGGCCGCCAATTCCCTATGGCCGCACGTCGGGATCTCAAAGTGCTGTTTCCCGAGCGGCACCCCAATCCACACAAGCAGAATGGGCAGCGCCTTCCATTCCTCCGGAGCAGATTCGCTGTGGTAGGGCTGGTCTTCCTCGTGCCTCTGAATGGTCTTTTTCCGCCCCTACCTCCCCAGCACGCGCTTCAGGAAGGCCAGCACCTGTTCGTGCTCATTCGGCGGGGTCTCTTTGAAGCCGTGACCGCCGCCTTTCACCACCTGAAGCGTGGCGTCCAGACCCAGCTCGTGGTAGGCGCTGAGCAGGCGCTCGGATTGGTCGAGATAGACGGTCTTGTCGGCATCGCCGTGGAAGATGAGCAGGGGCGGATCGTCCTTGCTGACATGCGTCACCGGACTGGCGAGCGCGGCCAGCTCCAGGTTGGCGCTGACCGGTCCACCGAGCAGGAGCGTCACACTGCCTTTGGGGTCCTCGGTTTTGGCGGGCTGATTTTTCGAGCGCAGGATGAAATCGCTGGGGCCGTAGTAGTCGATCACACCATCGACGCGCGACGTCTGCTCCAGCGAGCCGAAGTCGCCCTCCAGTTCCGTCACCCCACCGCTGGTGCCCATCAGGGCGGAGAGGTGGCCGCCGGCGGAAGTGCCCGCCACCACCAGTTTCGTGGCGTCATAACCGTACTTCTCCTGGTTGGCGGGATCCCGCAGCCAGCGCGCCGCGGCTTTGCAATCGTGGATTTGCGCGGGAAACTTGGCTTCATCACTGAGCCGGTAGCTGATGCTGGCGGTGGCGTAGCCATGCTCGGTGAGCCAAGCCAGGCGATTGCCCTTGCGCGATCCCGAATGCCAGCCGCCGCCGTGAATGAACATCACCACCGGCGGCTTTTCGATCCTGCGGGGAATCGTCAGATCCAGCCGCAAGCCCTTGCCGTCCGGCAGCGTGGCATAGACCAGGGCCTCGTGGATGGTGACATGGGCCGGAGCCTGTGCGTCGGCCGCCGTCAGGCAGGTCGTCGGAACCAGTAGGCACGCGGTTAGGATGGGGCGAAGGGAAAGGGGAAACATCTCCCGCCATCCTCCCGGATGCGCAGCCAATAGCAAGTTTCCTTCGCGGGAGGCATGCCGACGCTTTACACCACCGGAGCGGTTCGCTTTAATCGAAGTTCCATCTACGTGAAACGAAGCATTATGGCGATTGGGTTGGCTGGAATCTGTGTTGGCGGATTCTCCCTGTCCTGTGCCGCCGCCACCACCGGGCCAACGATTCACACGCAGGTTCTCAGCGTTGGGGAACGTGCATTTTTGGAGCTGTGGCGTGACTCCGGGAGCGATCCGCAGGCGGTTTGCAATGAACTGCTGAAATGGCGCGACGACGGCCGGGCAAAGGTGGTGTCCGACATCGCGGCGACCCTGGACGCGGAGGGAAAAGGCAGTCATCGAATCGGCGAAGCGATTCAGCTTCCAACCGAGTGGGACCAGGAACTGGACGAAGTCAGGGAGACTCCTATCCTGTTTGAGGAGGCTTGGGTGGGGACTCGTTTGGATCTGAACGGCAAGCATTTCCTCTTGAAGTATTGGCCGGAAAAACCAGTCGCCACTAGTTGGCCGCTGACTTGGCCCATTCGGCCAGACCCCTGTGTCGGGTGGATGGAGCAGTATGACGAGTGGCTGGAGTCAGTAGAGTCTCGCAGAGATCCATCCGCCGCTGAGCCGGCTCTCCTTGCGGCGTTTCGTTCTGCAAACGCTGTTTTCCCTGCGGCACCGAAGTCAGGCGAACCTCAGTTGCAAATCGTCCTGGTACTGCCCGGCACAAAAGCCAAAGCAGAGGGCGCAACACCACGCGAGCCCGAGATGCCAGCGGGCACCTTGTCCGTTTACATGATCTCCATGGGATCGAATGAGGCGCTTCGATGGCTTGTTAAACGCAATTCGTCGCCTGTCGATACTGACGCAAAGATGTTGGGTTACCTCTTGAGGCAGGTCGATGCCAACAAGGCGCATTTACGCAGTTTTGGAGTCGCGAGGTTGCGGAGTGGATCACGCACGACGATCGAAAGTGCCCGGCAACATCTGTATCCAACGGAGATGCACACGATTCCCTCAACCTGGAACAACCGCCCTGTAGGATTTCGTTTGGAGGTCGATCCAACTGTGTACGGAAACGGTGATGCCGAACTCCACCTGGCTGTGGAACAGCATTTGATCCCGCCCAGGCGGCAGGTTTGGCCGGTCGCTTTGGATGCACCTGAGATGGTCATGTGGCAGCCGCAGTTTGTCGCAACTCAATCAAGTACGAGTTTGTGGTTGGCCACCGATCAGGTGTCCCTCATTGCTTTGACCCGCGTACCCGATGTGCTGACCTGCGACGATGAACCGACTCTCGACCAAGCCGTCGCCACCTTTGTGGAATGGCATCCAGACCCGGTAGAAGCTGCCACAGACCAGCCCAATCCGCCGGTCGAGGACCCGTTCGACTTCACGCCGCCAGCGAAGCCTGACCATCCGGTGCGCAAGATCGAATTGGGAGCCTTTGTGGTGGAGACGCGCTTGGGTGAAGAACCGACGTGGCGGCCCAAAATCGGTAAAGCCCTGCAAGAGCCGACGCTGCAGAAGCTAAACGATCAGATCGCACAAGGAACGGCTCGATTGGAAGCCTTGGCGATGATTCAAACAACCTCTGGACAGCGTTGCATCCACGCAATCGTTGAAGAGATGGTGCAAATAACCGAGTTCCATCCTGCGGACGACGTTCTTGGGGACTTTCTGCGTTTGCGTCCTACCACCACAAACATGGTTCCGGCAGGCGTTCAGCTCGAAGTCGATCCTTTCATCGATCCCTATTTCAAGCCAGGTTTCAGTTTGATTTACAAATTGCGTCACGATCTTCAGCGGCCCGCACAACCAAATTTGCCAGCAATGATCATGGCCTACTACAATGACGACCGCTACGTACCGCTTCATCGCGATGAAGCGGTGTGGCAGGGTCGAACGTGGGTTGAAGACGGCACCACGCAGTTGGTTCGCACGCGGGTGGATCAGGGTCCAGATGGAGAGAAGCGGCTGCACCTGTTGTTCATCAGCGGTCGCATGGTGGGAGAAAGGTAGGGCGTCTTACCCTCCATGGATCGCTTTACCCTTTTCCCTGCAAACACGTTGTTTGGAGAAGGTGATCCGCACGAGACCTACCCCAAACTGCGCGCCGCCTTCTGCCGCAGCAGGTGATCGGCCAGGGTGAGGTGGACCATGGCCTCGACCATTGGCACAGCGCGGGGCAGCACGCAGGGGTCGTGGCGACCGCGGGCGGCCAGCGTGGTTTCGTGGCCTTCGTTATCGACCGTGTGCTGCTCCATCAGCAGGGTGGCGGTGGGTTTGAAGGCGACGCGGAAGACGATGTTCTCGCCGTTGGTGATGCCGCCCTGGATGCCGCCGCTGCGGTTGCTGCGGGTGCGGACGTGGTCGCCGTCCATGTAGAACTCGTCGTTGTGCTCGCGCCCCGTCATGAGCGTGCCGCCAAACCCGGAGCCGACCTCAAAACCCTTCGTCGCCGGCAGGCTCATCATCGCCTTGGCGAGATCGGCCTCCAGTTTGTCAAACACCGGCTCGCCGAGACCGGGGCAAACGCCGCGCACCACGCACTCGATGACACCGCCGACGGAGTTGCCCTCGCCGCGCATCTTCGTGATCAACTCGATCATCGGCTCCACCATCGCCGGATCGCCGACGCGCACGATGTTGGACTCCACCTGCTCCGCCGAGACGGTGGAGGGATCGACGTTGGCTTCGAGCGCGTGGATCGATTTCACATAGGCCACGCATTCGTAACCGGAGAGGCCTTTTTCCAAAACCTTGCGCGCGATGGCACCGGCGGCGACACGTCCGATGGTCTCGCGGGCCGAAGCGCGACCGCCTCCCGACACCGAGCGGATGCCGAACTTGGCGTCGTAGGTGTAGTCGGCGTGGGAGGGGCGGTAAGCGGTCGCCATCTCGGTGTAGGCGGACGGGCGCTGGTCGGTGTTGCGCACCAGAATGCCGATCGAGGCCCCGGTGGTGACACCGTTTTCGACGCCGGACAAGATCTCGGCCGCATCCGCTTCGTTGCGCGGGGTGACGATTTTGCTCTGGCCGGGTCGGCGGCGGTCGAGTTCCCTCTGCAAATCGGCGGGCGTGAGCGGGATGTGCGGCGGGCAGCCATCGATCACCACCCCCACGCCGGGGCCGTGGGATTCCCCGAAAGTGCTGAGACGGAAAAGCGTGCCGAGTGTGCTGGACATGATGTGAGCCGGAACGATGGCGCAGTACAGCAGCAGATGCAAACCCGGCGCGACTCGCCCCGGCACGTTGGCCGAAAGCTGAAGGCGAATCGATTGTTCTTATTCGCCTCTTGCGTCAAGATCCAAAGTAGGACGACTTTAACGCACGCCTCCAATGCCAATTGTTTTCATAGAAGCACTCGCGCCTTCAATTCTCTTTTTGTCATTGATAGTGCCTGTTGTTACGGGTTATCGCGGGAAACGAATGAGTTTTTCAATGGCTCTTGGGTGGTCTCTTTTTGTGCTCTCGTTCGTGTTCCGAGACATTTTTTCCCTGATGATCGCGAAATATTTTCACGGAAAAGAAGGAGCGAAAGTTGTGGCCGTCGATCAACCCGGAACCATCGCTGCGGTGTTCGTGGGATGGTTTCCCGCACTTGTTGGTCATTTCCTGGGACGAGGCATGGGAAGATTGCGAAAATTTCTTCGTAGCAAAGGCAAGAACTACGACGACAAAGAAGGAACCTGAGACGACCGGCTACTCCCGTTAGAAAGTGCCAGTTTCCGACATCATGCCCAAATTTCATGTCAGAGACACGTTTGAGATGGCGACTGGTCGGAAGCTGTACGTGATGGTCGGTCATGTCGTGGAGGGGCTAATTCGGGCAGGAATGTTTGTGAATGTTCCCTGCAACGCGGCGCTCAACATGACTGCAAGGATTCACAGTATCGAGTTCGCGCGGAGATTCAGTGGCGAAGAGGTCGGTTTGTGTTTCGAGTTCGAACCAGAGGTCCTGGAGTTATGGCGCAACTTGAGTATCGCCAATGAGACATTGGAAATCTCCGATGGGCCGTGTGAGGCCATGACGTGATCCAACATGTAAAGGCTGCTTTTTTTGGCAACAAAACCTCGATAAGGGGCCTCAGCCGCCGACAAGCATTGCTGACGTTTGACCTGGACTTAGCGATCCTGTCGGGCATGAGCCAAGTCGAAGTTCCAATCAAGGAAGCTGCCAAGCTCGATCTGCAGGAGCGGCTTCAATCCGACTTCGGGGTGAGGGTGTCGATCCGGTCTTTGAAGCGGTGGTAGAGCCAGCCGATGAGGAGCAGCAGCAGGGAGATCGCGAAGAAGGCGTAGATGCGGTGCAGGCCGTCGTCGATATCGACGGTGAACATGCGGAAGATGGCGATGGCCAGTCCCAGCAGCCCGGCCAGGCGATACGGCTTCAAGGAAACGAACAAACCGATGAGGAACAACCCGATGGCCGCAGCTCCCCACGAGACGGTGGTGAGACGGTCAAACAAGGTGCTGTAGGCGGGGAACAACACGAGCAGCACCAGCAGGCCGTGAATCCAGGTGGGACCAACCGGTCGGCGCTTTCCAAGGGCCGCAATGGACCGAGCCCAAAGCGGGCCGTGGGCCAGCAGGAGCAATGCGAGAACAGCCAGGCGCAGCCACTGAGGCATGGCGGTGTCTTGACTTGTCAAATGGGAGGCGGAAAGAAGGGTTGAAAGCGCGCCGAGGGTCCAAGGCAGCCAGGACAGTCCGGGAACCAGCGCGTCTTTTTTCCAAAACAACGGCAGGCCGCTCGCCGCCACCGCCACCACGATCGGACCCAGGGGGAGCCAGCGGTCTTCCGCGGCGAACAGGCTGGCCGTGGTTGCGGCGAGCACGGCCACGATCTCGATGCAGCGCTCCCAGAATTCGGCGAGAGGAGAATCCGAATCAGTTGAAGTGCCTGCGGCAAATCGCCACCACCCCAGGCAACCCGCCACCGCCAGCCAGGCGAGCAGACTGTGCTCCGCTCCGATGGCCTGCTCCCACTGGCTCAGCGCTTCGATCATCAATCCCACCAGTGGCAGCATCGAGGTCAAGCGCAGGATCGGCATTCTCAGAGGTCGGCTGGCGGCCAGCATGATCCACGCGAGCGCGGTGTCCGCGAGCAGAACGGCCCGCAGCGAAACGGCGTCGGCCAACCAACGATGCACCACGAGCACGGCGATGCCGTGCAGCAGTGCGTGCGCCCAGGCCACCGGTTCGCGTTGTTGCGGTGGCGGTTCGATTTTTCGGCCGAAGATCGATGCCGCCATCACGCAGGCGGCGATCAACCCTGCGGACCACGCCTGCTGGGTGAGCGAGGAGTCGGAGCGAAAATGACTCAGGTGGAGAAACAGACCGCCGAAGAGCGTCACCGCCGCAGGCAGGGCGAGCGGCGGGCAGCGTCTCCAGGCCGCGACGGCTCCCAACGCCAGAGCGACCACCGCGAAACCGCCACCCCAAACGGGATGCGCCGACGAAAGCGCCACCACCACGCAAATCCACCAAACCGACGCCACCAGCGCGAGCGTGATGAGCGCTTGCGAAGCGTTCGAATCCTCACGGCTTGCAGAGTCTGCATGAGCTTGAGGCCATCGCATGCGCAGCAGCACGGCGCAGGTCGTCGCCGCCAGCAGTACCACCGCCACGGTGTCCAGCTCGGCACGAACCGGCCCCAGGGAACGCCATTCCAGAAGCACCCGCGTCATGACGGATCCGGCCATCGTCCAGGCGGCGGCGCGCAGCCAGGTCAACGCCTCCGCGTTGCCGCGTCCATGACGCCGCAGAGCTTCGGCGATCATCGCATAGACGCCAACCAAAGCCCCGCCGAGCCCGAACCATTGGGCGTCGCCATAGTCGCCCACGGGTGAGCTGCCAAGAAAAGCCAGGAAGGCCAGCACAGCGGGCGGCACCGTTGCGCAAAGCACCGACCACCGTTTCAGAAGAAGGCCAGGCAGCGCCAAGCCAGCACCGAGGAGAACGAGGGCCACGATCGCGCTGCGACTGCCCACAAACGCCGCCGGCCCCGACAGCAGACAGGCCGCCGTGCCGAGCAAACCGGCGGTAAAGCGGTGCATCATCGCCGACTCCGAACCGGGCTCTTTTTCCCAGGCCTCATGCAGCGCCACCACCAGGGCCAAAATCACGACGCTCAACCAACCGATGGCGTGCGCCGCGCTGGCAAAGCTCCAGCTCGTCAGCGGACCGGCGTGCAGCCAGTCATGCACCATCACGCCCAACGCAGCGATCCACAGCAGGCCGGTGCCGATTTCAATCCAACGCCGACCGTTGCGGCGATAGCTCCACAGCAGGATCAGCGTCTGGGTGGCCAGCGAAAGCCAGCGCGTGGGTCCTTGAAATTGCTGCACCACGAACAAGGCCAGCAAGGCCGAGGCTTTGAGGAAAAACACCTCCGCCACATGACCGCCCTTTTCCATGCGCCAGCGCACAGCGGCGAAGAGCGCGGTGACAATCGCCAGCAGCAGGTAAGCCGCCGACCACTCGCCCGCCTCGACGGTGGACGGGTAAATCCAGCGCACACCGAGCCAGGCCGTCGCCACAGCGAGCGAGCTGTTCGCCATCGCCAGCCGGTGCGAGGTTTTTCGCGCCGCTTCACTGAGGCTGGGAAAACGACGTTCGCCCAGCACCAAAGCCACTTCGAAGACGACGACCAGCGCGGTGATCCAGCCCAGCACCACCGCCAGCTCTGGCCGATGCTCACTCCACTCCGTGCCCGCCTGCCACAGCATGCCGATCCATCCGCCCGCGATGGCCAGGCCCAGCGGCCAGAGCCAGCCGCGCAGCACATGGAATCCGGCGGCGGTGGCGGCGATCAAGACCAGCCCGGTCAGCATCATCGAGTGCAGGTCGTGCGCGCTGGAAAACACGCAGGCCACATGACCCAGCACCACCGCCATGGCGGCCACGCTCTCGTCCTTTTTCCACAAACTCCAGCCCGCCACCAAAACCACCGCCACCGCCTGCGCAAGCAGTCCCAGGACCGGGTTCTCAATGACCTTCGTCGCCTCCAATCCATAAGCGGCAAAGGCGGTGAAAAAGAAAAGGCCGAGACCGCCGGCGGAAATCAATCGGCCAAACGCCGCCACGCGCTTCTCCAGCCAGGTTCCAAACCACGTCACCGCTGCGGCGATGCCCGAAAGCGTCAGCACCCGCACCCAGGGCGGCACATCGCGAGCGATGCGCACACCGAAAAACACGGCGGCCAGGATCAGCAGCACGAGGCCGATGCGCGTCAGCCACCAGGCGGCCAGCGTGGCCTCCGCCGTCTCACCCTGCGGAGGCAGCAGGTGCAGCTTTTGCAAAAGGCCCTTCCAATCGAACGAACGCTCCACGGGCGGAGACGGTGTCTTGGCTGCAATTGGCTGCGGCTCCCATTTGGGCAGGGGCGGAGGCGTTGATGCCACACGCTGCGGTGCGACCGCAGGCGGTGGGAGTTTAGGTCTTTTGTTCGGTTGAGGCTGCGATGGTGGCGTGGGTTCCTCAATCTCCTGAGGCTGTGCTTGCAGCGGCGGTGGAGAGGAAGCAGGTGTTCCCTCGCGCCTCCCCATTCTCTGCGCAGGCGGTTCCTCTGGCAGCGTGGATCGATTCTTTCTCAGTGCCTCTAGCTGGTTCTCGAGATGCTCGACGCGGTGGGAGAGATTGCTGTGATCAAACAACAGCCAAGCCACAATCAGGAAGAGAAGGAAAAGGAACAGCACGCTCATGGCAGGAGAAACGAGTTGACCGATGATGATCCGATCTCGCCCACACGCGCATTGATTTTCTCGATGAAACCATCGAGGTGGCCGTAAATCCGCCTTTCAGAGTCTTTTTTTACCAAAAATCAATCTTGAAGGGCAGTCAGCTTTCTCGATAACATCCCACAATGTGGCCCTCTGCTGGAAGGCTCACTTTTCAAGGGATTACTGGCATTTCCATTTTTCGTGATTGGCGGCGTTCTCATGCCCAACGCTGGTGTCGCTCCGTGACGGCGGGGCGCTTTCAATCGTCCTTCTACGATCGCTCGATTTGCACGCCATTTCAGCCCATCACCTCTGACTGATCGGCAAAGGGCGGATATAAAGAAGAGGCACGATTCGGATTGATTTCGAGGGCGGCTCACTGCCCAAACGCCTTGGCTTCTTCGCGGGTTTGGGACTCGGCGATTTGGGCGCGGCGGCGGGCGGCTTCGTCTTCGAGATAGATGGCGGTGCCGATCACGCCGACATTGCGCGCGCCCTTTTCGCCGCGTGACACGGCGGCCTGGGAGTCGGCCACGGTGCCGAATTGAAAGGCGTGCATCTTGTCTTTGACCTTCATGCCCTCGATCACAACGGCGCGCTTCGGCTCAATGACATAACCATACTTCGACACGGAGCCGGGCTGTCCGTCCAGCACGTCGAGCCCGTCCACCGTCATCACCACTTCCATGCGTGACTTGGTGAGGTTTTCCAAACGCACCGCATAAGTGTCGCCGCCTTCGCCCATCACGATCACGCGCTTTCCGGTGTCGAGGTAAGGCAGCGGCTCCGTGGCGCGCCAGCTTCCTCCCAGCACCGTGGCGCGCAGGCGGCCGGGGATGAGATCAAAGGCACCGCTCTTGCGCCGTTCCGATTTCGCGCCATCCAGTCGGCTCATGGTTTCGGCCCCTTCCTTGTCATTGTAGTAAAACTGCGCCACGGCGTTGGGGATCGTGGAATGCGATCGGAAAAACCGCGTGGTGTTGGAGGAATCGTAGATCTCACGGCCCAACTGCGTGCCCAGACCCGGGCGCTCTTGGACTTTGGTTCGCGCCGCTTCGCTGCTGATCAGAGCGTCGATGGAATCGGCTTCGAAGTTATAGCGAAGGCCTCGCGACGATCCTGCACCATTCGATTCTGGAAAATTGCCAACTATATATGGAGCAGGTGGCGCGGTGGATGTGCTGGAGCACTGGGAAAGAAGCGAAACAGAAAGTCCGGTGGCGGCCAGCAGGAGGAATCGGTGGAGGCGGTTCATGTGCGGAAAAAACTGCACTTGAAGAAGATTGTCAATGATGAAGTGCGGATTTTTCTGCACTTTCTGGTTGCGTGGTTTTGCACTGCGGACATTTTGGGTCATGCCCCGAGCCCTTCCGCCAGCCCTCTCGAAACGCGAGCAGCAGGCGATGGACATTTTGTTTCGGGTCGGTGAGGCCACGGCGGCCGACATTCAGCAGGAGCTGCCCGATGAGCCGGGCTACTCGGCGGTGCGGGCGCTGCTCAAGGTGCTGGTGGACAAGGGGCTGGCCTCGGTGGAGAAGCCGGAGGGGATGCGGCAGTTGGTTTATCGCCCCGCCGTGCCGGTGCGGCAGGCGCGCAAGTCGGCCATCAAGCGGATGCTGAGCACCTTCTTCAGTGGCTCACCCTCGGAGTTGGTGGCGAACCTGTTGGATCCGACGGAGGGCATGGTGTCGGAGGAAGAGCGCGCCCGCATTCGCCAGCTCATCGATGCCCGCTCCAAAAAAGGAGGTGGCACGTGAATGCCTGGGTCTGGCTCGTCAGCGCCACCCTGGTGTTTTTGGCGGTGGGTGCGATGCGCCGACCGCGCTGGCTGGTGGAAGTGGCGATGGTGATGGCGGGTGTGCTGCCGATTTTGGCGGAGTCGATGCATCGCGTCGGCGCGCCGCCACCACCGTTTCAGTCCGCTGAGATGGTGGAGACGTTGGCGACATCGGCTTCCTTGAATTGGATTGCGTTCGTTTGGGGCGCGGGAGCCCTTGTTGCCGGGCTGCGCTTGCTGGTTGGGTTGGGCAAGATCGCGGAATGGCGTCGCCGCTCCGTGGCGATGAATGAAGCGGAGGCGCGGCAGATTGCGGAACTGTTGGGCAGCTCTGCGGCGGAAGTTCGGCGCGTCATTCGCTACTCCGATGCGGTGACGCTGCCGATGGTGGTTCCGGGCTGGCCTTCGGTCATTCTGCTGCCGATGCAATGGTCCGGCTGGCCGCCGCGCTGGAAGGTGGCGTCCCTGCGCCACGAGTGGCATCACTGGACGCAGCGCGATGCCTGGCGGGCGCTTCATTTTGCGGTGGCCTCAGTGGTGTGGTGGTTTCATCCGCTGGTCCATCGGCTGCGCCGCCGGTGGCAGGAGGAGACGGAGTTTGAGGCGGATCAGGCGGCGGTGACGGGCTCGGATGCGCGGCATTATGCGGAGACGCTGCTGGACCTCGCGTCGTCTGCGCCGCGTTTCGGCGTGATGGCAGCCGTGGGTTTTGCTTCGGGCAAACCGGGCCGGCTTTATCGAAGGGTGTCGGCCATTTTGGAAGGCGAGTGCGCGGGCTGTGGCCCTGGGAAGGCGCGCGCGTCGAGCACACTGGCCCTGGGATTTTTGCTTGTGTTGGTGGGATTGCTTGGGTGGACGAGCTGCAAACCTGCGACCCGTGAAGCCCCTGCGCCCGAGCGCACCCGCGACGCGGAGCTACGGCTGACGGCGAATCCTTTTCCCGCGGACGAGCCCTGAACCGGGCGGCTTCGATTCAATAGCCGAGCCAGGGACCGAGCCAGCGTTCGGCTTCATCGAGCGTCATGCCCTTGCGCTGCGCGTAGTCTTCGACCTGATCCTTGCCGAGCACGCTGATGCCGAAGTAATGCGAGTCGGGATGGCTGAAGTAGAGGCCGCTCACCGCGCTGCCCGGGTGCATGGCCATGCTCTCGGTGAGTTCCACGCCGGTGCTTTCCGTCGTGTTGAGCAGATCAAACAGGATGCGCTTTTCGGTGTGGTCGGGCTGCGCCGGATAACCGGGCGCGGGTCGGATGCCGCGATACCGTTCCTTGATCAAATCCTCATCGCTCAGTTCACCGGGCTGCTCATAACCCCAGGCGAAGCGCGCCTGCTGGTGCAGGTATTCGGCAAAGGCCTCGGCCAGCCGGTCGGCGAGGGCTTTGGCGATGATCGCGTTGTAGGGATCGTGGGCGGCTTCGTATTCCTTCGCCAATTCGTCGCCGCCATGGATGCCGACGGTGAAGCCGCCGATGAAGTCGGGCCGGCCGCTGCTCTTCGGCGCGATGTAGTCGCTGAGCGCGAAGTTGGGTTTGTCCTTCTTGATCTGCTGCTGGCGCAGGGTGTGGAAAACGGTGCGCACCTGGCTGCGGGAGGCGTCGGCATAGACTTCGATGTCATCGCCGGTGCTGTTGGCGGGGAAGAAGCCGAACACGCCACGCGCGGTGAACAAGCTCTCGGCGATGATGCGGTCGAGCAGGAGGTTGGCGTCGGCGTAAAGTTTCGCGGCCTGCGCTTCGGCCTCCTGACGCGTGGTCTCATCCTGCAGCGCGGAGGAGAAGGTGCCCGTCTCCCGGTTCCAGCGCCCGCGCAGTTCCCACGAATGGAAAAACGGCGACCAATCGATGAAGCCGCGCAGGGTCCGTAGTGAGGGCGACTCGTCCTCACTCCTTCGCTGCGATCCCGCGGCCTCCGAGGGCGGGTCGCCCTCGGTACGGGCGGCACCAGCCCAGCGTGCGCAGATCTGACTGCCGACACGAAAGCCCTCGGTGAGGCCCGCCTTCTGCGGATTCTTGAGCACGTAGCACAGTTGATTGAACCAGTCAGCTTCGTCTCGGATGAGATGATCGTAGTATTCCTCTTCCCAAAGTGGCTTCTCACACAGCCCTTGTTTTTTGGCCAGATGTCCGGTGTAGGATTTCCAAGAGTGCAAGATCTCTTGCAGGTCGTGCCCGGGAAGCGGCTTGATCAGGACGTGAACATGATTGGGCATGATGCACCAGGCAAGCAAGTGGTACCGTTCACCGTCGAATCGGCGCAGGGAGTCTTCCAACGCGGAAGCCAAAGCCTCATTTGCCAGCAGGCAGCTTCCGTGGCCTGCGTCCAGGGCTGCATCCACCTCCTCGCGAAACAGGGATTGCAGTCTCGCATAGAACTCTTCGGTGAGGGTTCCGCCTTCTTGCAGGAGGTTGGTGAGACGGGCTCGTTCTTGCTGCCATTCCTGCCGGATGGTTGCCGGAATCGAGTCGCCTTGCCGAAAAGTAATGGCGTAGGTGGCACCTTCCTGCTCCCAGTGAGGCAGCTTGCGGCCCTGCCGAATTTTGACCGGTTTCTGACGGCTCAAAAAGGACGGCGCGCGGGGGGTGGCAGGTACTGAGGGCGACTCGCCCTCAGAGGTGGAGGGTGGAGAATTGCCTCCTGGTGAACTGATTGAGGGCGAGTCGCCCTCAATACGGAGCACCTGCGTTCCGGTGAACGCGGGGGTCGCGATGTCTTGCGTGGCCCAGTCGCAAACGAAGGCTTTCTCCCGCGCCTCGGTCAGGGTGAGCAGCGGACGTTCCTTCTTTTTGCCGTAGGTCTCGCGCAGGGTGACGTGGCGCGCTTCATTGTCGGCGACGAATTTGGCGCGCTGCTCCTCACTGACGAGCGCGGTGGAGACGGGCACGCTGCGGGAGGCATCGAGCACATGGACCACCGAGCCGGTGTAATGCGGAGCGATCTTGATGGCGGTGTGCGCGGCGCTGGTGGTCGCACCGCCGATGAGCAGCGGCTGCTGGAAGCCGCGACGCTCCATCTCGGTGGCCACATGCACCATCTCATCCAGCGAGGGCGTGATCAGCCCGCTGAGGCCGATGATGTCCGCGCCGAGTTCCACGGCTTTGTCCAAGATCTTGTCACAGGGCACCATGACGCCCATGTCGGTGACTTCGAAGCCGTTGCACGCCAGCACGATGCCGACAATGTTTTTGCCGATGTCATGCACATCGCCCTTGACCGTGGCGAGCAAGATTTTGCCGGCGCTGGACTTGACCGCGTTGGCGGGGACGAGGTCTTCGAAGCTCAGTTTTGCTTCGTCTTCGCGGGATGCGCCAAAAGTAGTCTCTACTTCGCCACTTCTTTGAGCCGCACCACTTTGATCTTTGATGCCTTTGACGCTGCATTGAGATTCTCCACCGTCTTCAGGTCGATCCGACGAAACAAAGCCGCCGTGGACGGATCGAGTTTCGCGGAGAAACTGCGCCATGAGCCGTTCAAGGTTTTGACTGTCTGTTTCATAATGATTTAGAATTTGAGGTAGGAGCACAGAGGCCTCTGCCATCAACGAATCTGCAGACTCATACAGGGAATCGTGCAGCCATTCAAGCGTTCTTTCAATCACTGCGTTTCCGCCACCCGGCTCAAGGACGTTCTCACGTACCACAATCTCAAAACCCGATTGGTCGAGGAAGTCTTCGGCCAGAGAAAGGGTGGTTCTGGGAGCCTGAAAATGTCCTTTGGCCGCTCGGGAAAGGGGCACGATTCGCCCAGCTCCATCCAGCGCCCGATGAACAATCAAGTGCAGCGCACTTGTCCATTGCATGAAGATGTAACGGATCTCAATTTTGCACTCCGCGTCAAAGGCCAGCTCGAAATGTTCTTTGCTTCGGCTGTAGTTCTGAAGCGTGCCGTCCATAATCAGAATCAGCGACGAATCTTCAGGCAAATCCTTGGTGGCGGTTGTTTTGCCGCTTCCCTGGCCTCCAGCGTTAAAAACGATCACGTCGCCCGGCGTCGCTGATTGGATCACCTTTTTGAACATCCAGTCCACAAACGCCCCGGCCGGCTCCAGCGTGGCGACGCTCCACTTCTGGCGACTGTCGCGATCCCTGGCGTAGTCGGGGCTGAGCTCCTGCACGCTGTTGCGATCCAGCACGATGCCAAACCGCTTCTTGTATTCCGCCTCCCAGTACTCCGGGTCGGCGGCCAATTCGGCGGCGAACTTGACCTCGATGCGGCGTTCTTCCAGCGAGAGACCAGGGTAGGGCGTGTAGCTGAAGCCATCCGCCAGGGTCACGACTGAGTCCGCACCGCCCTCACCGCAGGTTTGCTTGGCGGCCTCGAGCAGCAGCGCGCGCACCTTCGCGGCGCGCTCTTTTTCCTCCTCCATGAAGGGCTGCAACCAGGCCACACTCTGCTTCATCACGCGGGCGCTTTTCACCACCTGCGGCAGAAACATTTTGCCCGCGCCAAACAGGTCGCCCACCACGCTCATGCCGTCCATCAGCG
>JAGRPD010000209.1 GCA_020439875.1 Verrucomicrobiales bacterium | reverse complement strand
GGCGCTGCCGGAGCCTTGGGCGTGGCGGGCGCCTTGACGGCGGGAGCCGGAGGAGGTGTCGTCGTCGGAGCGGTGGCCTGAGGCTTGGTGGCAGGTGCGGGTGGAGCGTCCGCTTTCGGGGCGGTCGGCTTGGGGGCATCTGCTTTGGCGGGTGCAGCGGGTTTAGGGGCTGGTGCGTCCGCTTTGGCGGCAGGAGCCTGAGGTTTCGGTGCAGGTGCCGGAGGAGTGTCCGCTTTGGGTGCGGGCTTCGGGGCGTTGGCTGGAGTGCCCGTTGCTGGGGTGTTGATTTTGACCGGGGGAATCTCAGCGTCAGGTTTGGCCATGGGCTTGATGGAGATGGGTGCGGTGACGGCGGCTCCACTCGGCGTCACAGTGGCGGCAGGAGTGCCACTACCGAGCTGAATTTGTGGAGGGGCCAAGGGGATGGCGCCGGGAGTGAGGGTGGGTGGGGTGCCACCGAGGCCGGGGGCGGGAGGAGGAGCGGGCGGGCCATCGACTTCTTTGTCCGGCAGACCGGCGCTGAGCCATTGGAGGCGGCTTTGGCTTTGGTCGAAAAAGGGCTGGTTGGTTCCGGGGTACTTGCTGGGCAGGGATTCGTAAATGGCCTTGGCGTCGTCCACTTTGCCCTCTTTCCAAAGCAGATCGGCGAGGCGCAGCTCGGCGAGGGGAGCGACGGCAGATTCGGGGAAGTCGTTGACGACGCGGGTGAAGGCGGCTTCAGCCTTGGAGGACTCGCCGATGGCATCGAGGCGGGAGCCGAGCGCGACCAGGGCGCTGGCCAGAAGCGGGTGATCGGACTGCTGCTCGGTGAAGGCGCGGAGGGCGTCGATGGAGGCGTCCTTTTTGTTTTCCTCCCAGAGTTGGCGGGCTTTCTCGATCTCGGCCAGCGCCGCCCCGGGAGCGCCCGAGTGCTCGCTGATGACGGCGTCGAGGTCCGCCACGGAGGTGGCCTGGGTGAAGGCCTCCGCTGCGGCGTGGTTCGAGGCCTGCGTGCGCAGATAAATCACGCCGGCGAGGCAGACGACGATGATCAGCAGCAGAGACCCGATGAGCACCTTCTTGAAGTTTTTCTCCATCCACGACTCGAGGCCTGGCTCGGGCGCGATCTCAGCTGAGGAATGATGGGGATGGTGGGAGGCGTGGGGATGGTTGTGGGCCATGGAGGGCGGAGGAGGAGGTGCGGGGAGAGGAGGAGCGGGAAGGGAGCCGGGCTGAAATCAGGCTCCGACTTTGGCGCGGGCGTCGTCGGCCAGGGCGGTGGAGAGATAGCGCTCTCCGGTGGAGCAGGCGACGGTGACGATGAGCTTGCCTTTGTTTTCCGGACGGGCGGCGACTTGGAGGGCGGCGCAGACATTGGCTCCCGTGCTGATGCCGACGAGCAGGCCTTCCTCCGCTGCGAGACGCCGCGCCATGGCGAAGGCGTCGTCATTGGAAATCTTGATGCACTCGGACACGACGTCGAGATCGAGGTTCTTCGGCACGAAGCCGGCGCCAGTGCCTTGGATTTTGTGCGGGCCGGGTTGGATGGGATCGCCAGCGAGGGTTTGCGAAATGACGGGAGAGGCCTCGGGCTCGACAGCGATGGCGGCGAAGCTGGCTTTGCGATCCTTCAAGACGCGGGAGACGCCGCTGATGGTGCCACCGGTGCCGACGGCGGCGACGAGGATATCGACCAGGCCATCGGTGTCGTTCCAAATTTCTTCTGCCGTGGTGGCGGCGTGGATGGCGGGGTTGGCGGCGTTGTCAAACTGCTGCGGCATCCAGGCTTTGGGTGTCTGACTGACGATTTCTTCGGCCTTGGCGATGGCTCCTTTCATGCCCTGAGCGCCGGGGGTGAGGACGAGTTCGGCTCCGAGCAGGGCCAGCAGCGTGCGGCGCTCCAGAGACATGGTCTCCGGCATGGTGAGGATGAGTTTGTACCCTTTGGCGGCACAGACAAAGGCGAGCGCGATGCCGGTGTTGCCGCTGGTTGGCTCCACAATGACGGTGCCGTCCTGGATGAGACCTTTTTTCTCAGCGTCTTCGATCATGGCCATGCCGATGCGGTCTTTCACGCTGCCGAGTGGGTTAAAGAACTCACACTTCAGAGCTACGGTGGCATCCAGTCCAGCGGTGACGCGGTTGAGTTTGACCAGCGGGGTGCGGCCGACGGTTTCGACGATGTTGTTGTAGATCTGGGCCATGACAGTAGGTGGGGTGAAGTCGGTGCCCGCCTGCCGACCTGCGGGTGGCAGCAGGGGGAGGGACGATATAGTTTCAGGCCCGTCCCCTTGCAATGGGAAAAATTCCCGGGGGGACATCGGATCAGGGCGGCTCAGCTGGAATCTTCCCACGGGCAGGCGTCCTGGCACTGGTGCTTGCAATCGCAGCGCGTTGCGCCTTGCTGGTCGGGTGCGTCTTCATTTCCATCTGGTTGCTCAAATCATCGCTGCCCTCCGTGAGATCTTTGTGGATCAACGGCACGCGGATCGAGTGATCGAGCGCGTGCTGCGGGAGCGGAAAAAGTGGGGGGCGCGGGATCGCAAGCTGTTCGCGGAGTCGGTCTATGATGTGGTGCGGTGGTGGCGCTGGTACTGGCGGTTGGCGGGTTTTCACGATGAACGCTGGAGTGACTGGGCTGCTCTGACGGACCGCCAGATCTGGGCGGTGTGGACGGCCTACTGGGTGGTGCAGGATGGGGAATGGCCGGGCTTTGATGAGGTGAAGGGCCTGTCTCAGGAGGCGATCCTGGAGCGAGCGAAGGAGCCTGCGCCGGATGCGGTGCGGGCATCGATTCCGGATTGGCTGGAGGAAAAAGGCCAACGTGAGCTGGGTCAGGCCTGGCCCAAGCTGCGCTCTGCTTTGAACCAGCAGGCACCGGTTTTTCTGCGGGTGAACACCCTGCGGGCGACGCGGGATCAGGTGCTGGAGGGGTTGGCGGAGGCGGAGATCGAGGCCAGTGCGGTGCGTTCTCTGCCGGATGCCGTGAAGCTGGGCAAACGCACGCCGATTTTCCGCACGGAGCTGTATCGCAGCGGTTGGGTGGAGGTGCAGGATGCGGGCTCCCAACGCATCGCACCGCTGCTGGAGGTGGAGCCGGGCATGCGGGTGGTGGATGGCTGCGCTGGTGGTGGCGGCAAGACGCTGCACTTGGCGGCGCTGATGGGAAACAAGGGGCGGCTGCTGGCGCTCGACGTTCATCAATGGAAACTCGATGAGCTGCGCAAACGAGCGCGGCGGGCCGGGGTGGATTGTGTGGAGACGCGGTTGGCGGAGGGTAGCAAGACCTTCAAACGCCTGGCGGGTAGCGTGGATCGTCTCCTGCTGGACGTGCCCTGCTCAGGTCTCGGAGTGCTGCGGCGGAATCCGGATGCGAAGTGGAAATTGCAGCCTGAGGAGCTGGAGCGGTTGCAGCAGTTGCAGCGGGAGATTTTGCAGCAGCAGGCCCGCCTGGTGAAGCCGGGCGGCAAAATGGTGTATGCGACCTGCAGCCTTTTCCCCTCAGAAAACGAGGAGCAAGTGCGGGCCTTTTTGGCGGAGAACGCGGCGCAGTGGGAGCTGGAGGAGGAACTGCATCTGCTGCCCGGTCAGCCTCCCGGTGGAGATGGATTTTACGCGGCGAGGCTGCGGCGGCTGGAGTGAGCGGACCTTCGCGGGGCTGCAATCGCTGCTAGACAGTCGCGGGGGGTGCGTTTTTACTGCGCTTTCCATCATGAAAAAACACCTCTTCAATCTGGCTTTGGCCTTCGGTTTGCTGGCGTCTTCCGCGATCGCGGAGGACGGTTTCGTTTCCATCTTCAATGGCAAAGACCTGACGGGATGGAAGTCCAACGATGAAACGCCGGGCGTCTTCACGGTGGAAAACGGTGAACTCAAGGTCAGCGGTGGCCGGGCGCACTTGTTTTACGTGGGGCCTGACGGCAAGGCGAACTTCAAAAACTTCGAGCTGAAGCTGAAGGTGAAAACGACGCCGAACGCGAACGGTGGCGTGTATTTCCACACGGAGTACGAAGAGTCGGGCTGGCCGAGCAAGGGCTTCGAGTGCCAGGTGAACACCTCTCACAAAGACCCAAAGAAAACCGGAAGTCTCTACGGTGTGGTGAATGTGCTGGTGCTGGCAGAGGGGCAAGAGCCGCCTCCAGGCAGCTTGGAAAACGACATTCGTGCCAAGGCTCCGAGCACGGATGGTGAGTGGTTTGACTACGACATCAAGGTGCAGGACAAAACGATCACCATCAAAGTCAATGGCGAGACCACGGTGCAGTGGACGGAGCCGGAAGGTTTCGATCCGGTGACGGCGCTGAAAAACATGCCGGGCCGCAAGCTCAGCTCGGGCACCTTTGCCATCCAGGGGCATGACCCGGACAGCACGGCGTTTTACAAAGACATCATGCTGAAGGTCAACGA
>JAGRPD010000208.1 GCA_020439875.1 Verrucomicrobiales bacterium | reverse complement strand
CCACGCCCAAGGCTCCGGCAGCGCCAGCCAAGCCCGAGTAAAATCTCGCTCCCGTGCAGCGGCGCGCGCGCCTTACGCGCGCGTCAGCTCCCCGGAGGGCGCGCCCTTCATGCCGTAATCCAGCGGCTCCGTCTCGCCGGCGATCTGTTCCACCCCTGCGAACAGCTCCTGGAAATCCTGGGACACATCGCCGATCAGACAGTCCGTCAATCGACCCCGCAAATCCGGGTTCATCTTGATCAGCTTGCCAAAGCTGAAGTCCTCCTCGTAGAAGGCATAGACGATCTTCCGCATCGTCTCCACATGGTCGCAGAGAGCCGCGCCGTAGGCTTCGAATTGATCCGCCGTATAGCGGCCCTTTTCCAAAGCCGCCTCCACCGCCTCCGCCACCATCTCGGCGCTCTTGAACGCCAAAAACACCCCCGAGGAAAACACGGGATCCAAAAACACAAAGGCATCTCCCGCCAGCACCAACCCATCCGCCGCGCAGTATTGCGCCCGGTAGGAATACTCCCCCGTCACCCAATACTCGCCAAACTGCTGACCCGGAGCCAGATGCTCCTTGATCCACGCATTCGTCTCCGCCTCCCGCGCCATGATCTGCGCCGGATCCCGCCCCTCCCGGAACAGGTAATCCCGCTCCGCCACCACGCCCACACTGACCACATCATCCCGCAGCGGGATGTACCAAAACCAGCCCTTCTCGGGAATGTAAGCCACCGTGGTTGAGCCCGCCGCCAGTCCCTCATCCCGCATCGCTCCCTTGTAGTAGGTCCAAATCGCCACCTTCTTCAACAGCGGATCCCTGCGTCGCCAGGAGTTTTTCGACATCCAAAACGCGTCCCGCCCAGAGCAATCGATCGTCAACGGCGCGTGAAACTCCCTTTGCTCCCCATCGGCATCCGTGGCCACCACGCCCGTGACCGCCCCATCCTCCGCCTTCAAAACCCGCGTCACCTTCGTCAGCTGCCGCGCATCCACGCCTTGCTTCTTCGCATTTTCAAACAGCATCAGGTCAAAGTCCGACCGCTCCACCTGCCAGGTGTAGGAGGACGGGTGATCGTTGTGTTGGAAGAAGTAAAACGGGCGGCTTTGCTTGCCGTCGGAATTGACGAACTGCACGGAGAGCTTCTGCACAAACTCGTGCTTTTTCATCTCCTCCAGCACCCCCAGCTTCTCCAGCGTGAACCAACAAAACGGCATCAGGGATTCACCGATGTGATAACGCGGCATAGCGTCTTTTTCCAGCAGCAGCACGCGCCGCCCCTTCTGCGCCAGCAGCGTCGCCGCTGTGCAACCCGCTGGACCTCCGCCGATGACGATGACTTCGTAGTGGGACTCTTCTCGGTTCATTTCAGACTAGGTGACAAACAAAAGTTACGCCGCAGCGGCAGGCGGCAACGGGGTCGGTTGAGGATTGCGCGGCAGCACCTCCACCACATCTGCCAACACCGAACCATCGGCACAGCGCAGCTCATTGCAGCGGCCAAACAGCACCTGACCCGACGTCGCGCCCAGCAGCTCCGCCAGTCGCGCATCCACCGAGATGCGGAAAAAAGCCCGCGGATGCGAACTGTGCCGCACCCCATGCTGCTCCAGGATCGCGCCAAACGGCACGCGCCCCTCCACCACCGCCTCCTGCGCCGCCGGTGGCAAAAAATTGAGATGAATGCCGATGGCACCAAACTCCACCGGCCTGCCATCCGTCCGCCGCGTCAGCACCGAGGCACGCACCACGTAGTTGCCCACCCGGGCTCGCGCGTGCACATCCAGATCGATCTCGCAGCCGTGGTAATCTCTCAGCCACGGCGTCATGTCGCGATCATGCACCAACAGCTTGCGCTCCTCCTCCGGCAGCTCGCTGCCGTGGACAAACGTCACCTTCGGCCGGGCGCTGCCGATCCCATAAAAGAACACCAGCGGAGCCAAGTCATCCTCCCTGCCCGCCGCCGTGCCCTCTTTTTCATCAAGTGTAGCGTGCATACTGGCGGTGTTGAGGCAGGAAAAACTCGTGACACAGACGATCCGATTGCAGCAGGCCAGCGCGGGTCAGCGTCACCTCATCGGGACCCGTGATTTCCAGGAAGCCCTCCCGCTGCAGCGCCGCCAATTCGGGAGCAAATCGCGTCAGCACATCCTGGCCAAATTTCTCCTTGTAGTACGAAGGCTGGAAATGCCCCAGCTTCAGCTTCAGCACAAACTCGCGAATGAAGCGCTCTTCCTCGTTGGTCTCGTAGGCTCGGAAAATGGGCATTTCACCGCGATCCAGCGCCTCCACGTAGGGGCCGATGTCCGCTTGGTTTTGGTAATGCACCCCGCCCAAGTGGCCAAAGGATGCTACCCCAGCGCTCACCAGATCGGCCCCCTCCCACAGCGCGTCTCGATACACAAACTTGATGCGCTCGGGATCCTTTACCACGGTGTAGGCGCTGGTCACGGTGTAGCCCGCCTTCTGGAATTCATCGAAGGCGTAGCTCACCCAATCCCGCTTCTGCGGCCAGCTCGCCACCGGTGCCGTCACCTTGCCCTCGGCCTGCATGTTTTTGTAAATGGTCGTGTTGTAGGGCACTTCCATTTGATAAATCGTCACCGCATCTGGCCCCATCTCGATCGCCTTGGCCACGCAGCGCCTCCAGTTCTCCTCCGTCTCATTCATCATGCCCGCGATGAGATCGATGTTGATGTGCTCAAAGCCCAACCCCCGCGCGAAGTTGTAAGCCTTGTCGATCTCACCCGAGCGATGCGCCCGCCCGTTGCTCTCCAGGATGTGATCGTCAAAGTTTTCCACCCCCAGGCTCAACCGCGTCACTCCCACCTCGCGGATACCCGTCAGCTTCGTCTCATTCAGCGTGCCCGGCTCCGCCTCGAACGCCACCTCCTCCGCACCCTCCCAGGAAATCAGATCCTTCATCCGATCCGTCAATTCCTTCAACTGCGGCACCGACAGATACGAGGGCGTGCCCCCACCGAAGTACACGAAGTGCGCCTTCCGTCCCACCAAGTAAGGCTGCGCCGCGTAATGCGCCAGCTCCTTCATGCCTGCATTCACGTAGGCGCGGATCTCGTTGGCGTTCTTGTCCGTGTAAACGCGGAAGTAACAGAAGTGGCAGCGTTTGCGGCAGAACGGAATGTGAAAATACACCCCCAACGGCGTATCGACCGGCGCTGGACCTTCTAGCACCTCGTGCACCCGATGGACCTGATCCGGCTTCCAAAACGAGAACGGCGGGTAGTTGGAGACAAAATAATTGCCCGCTTCCGTCTCCGAATCAGCCTTCGCGATCGGTGGAGTGCGGGTCAGGGTTGAAGGGTCGGACATGACGAATGCAGGGGGGAGGGTTTTGGGAGGAACTGCCGCAGCTCTTCTCGATCACCACAGCGGAACTCACCATGAAATGGAACGCCTCCCAGCCCCTGTCTGTTGCGGGTTTTTGCCACATCCTGCTCCCCAGATAGGACCTCCGCACCATCACCTCCGATCTCATTCCCGTCGAAATTCAGCCATCGACATGATTCACCACTTTCCCTGCGTTTCCCTCTCCGTGCCCACCTTCCCCGCTCACCGGCTCGACCGACGCCGATTTCTCCAACTCGCCACCAGCGCCGCCGCGTGGGTCGCGCGGAGTGCGGATGCCGCGCCGCCCAACACCCTGCCCCGGCTGCTCTACTCCAACGACACCACCAACATCACCTCCTGCACCAGCCCCTGGCGCAAATCCAAGGGCGGCATCTCCGACGAGTCTTTGCGCGCGACCATCCGCGAAGCCGCCGGGGTGGACGTTCACCTGCTGCAACCCGGCCTCGGCTGGATTCCCTGGTGGGATTCCGAAGTCTATTCGCCGAAGCAGCACTACGGCGAGTTTCTCCCGGCTCACGGCATCCAAAAGCTCAACTCGTTTGGCAAATACCTCCTGCAAGGCGGCGACTTGGTGCGCACGCTGACCGACGAATGCGCCAAGGAGGCCATCTTGCCTTTCGTCTCCTACCGCCTCAACGACGGCCACCACACGCGCGGCCTCAAGGAATCCCTGAAGACCGGCATTCCCGACCAGGGCATGTCCCGGCACTACTGGGAAAACCTCGACCGCTACCGCATCGGCAAGGATCCGTCCAACTGGGACGAAGCCGTTTTCGATTGGTCCATCCCCGCCGTCCGCGACCACAAAGCCGCGCTCATCACCGAACTTTGCGAAACGCACGACTTCGCCGGACTCGAGCTGGATTTCCTGCGCCACTGGGTTCGGTTTTCCACCGAGCGCACACCCGCCGAGGTCCGCGCCGATCTCACCACGGAGTTTGTGAAAAAGATCCGTGCCGCGCTCGATCTCAAAACTTGGCAGGGCCGCAAACGCTGGCTCGGCGTCCGCGTTCCAGCATGCCTCGACCTGCATGCGGATCAGGGTGTCGATCTCGTTCGATGGGTGAAGGAAGCCGGTATCGATTTCATCAACCTCTCCCACTCCTACTTCACCATTCAGGATGACGCGGTGGCGCAGGTGCGGGCGCTGCTTCCAGACATCCCGGTCTATGTTGAAATGACGCACACCACGCTCACCGGCAAAGCCCTGGCCGGCAGCGGCACCCAGCCTTACCTGCGCACGACCGACGCCCAATTTTACACCACCGCCCACCTCGCCTACCAGCAGGGAGCCACCGGCGTCAGCCTGTTCAACTTCGCCTACTACCGCGAGCACAGTCATCCCGGCATCGGACCGTTTCACGAGCCCCCGTTTCATGTGCTGCCGCACCTCAAAGATCGCGAATTCGTCGCGCGACAGCCGCATTGGTATTTCCTCACCGCCGGACGCAAGGACCCCGTGCTCGGCGCAATGCCCCTGCCAGTGGAGTTGCAACCCGGCAAACCCCACACCTTTCATCTGCGCACCGCCCCCACGTCCGCCCACACCCGCGACGGCCTCCTGCGCTTCCGCGCCACCGAACCCATCGCCGATCGCGCCTTCGAAGTGTCCCTGAACGGCCAACCGCTCGCCACCACACCCTTCGTCGCCAAACCCATCGACCATCCCTACGACGCCTGGCTTGGCGAAGCCAACGAACACACCTGCTTCACCGTGCCCCGCTCCACCGTGAAAACCGGCATCAACGACATCGAAATCCTCCTCAAAACCGGCACCCCCGCGCCGTTAATCTATCTGGACCTGACGCTGCCAGTTCGGTGAGCGGTGCGAGAAACACCGGGAGTACTGGACCATTCCAAGTGGCGACTCCCCATCAAGAGGCCTTCACCACCAGGAAAATTTAAACGGCGACTTCAGATTTTCATGGCGTTCTTCTTCCAGGCCACGCCCACACCAACTTGCCGAACGAACTCCCTTTCTTCTGGCAGGAGCTTCTTGCTTCGGGTTTTTCAAGGCTCGATCCAAGAAAACCCGTCCCCACTTCCGTACTCCTCTCAACTTCATGCTTCGCCAAGCCTGCCTCTTCTTTGTCATGCTCTCCACCGCCTCCGCTGCGGTGGATTTCAGCCGTGACGTGCTGCCCATTCTTTCCGCCAACTGCACCGCCTGCCATGGCCCGGACGAAAAGGACCGCAAGGCGAAGCTGCGGTTGGATGTGGAGGCGGAGGCCAAACGCGAGCATGGCGACGGTGTGCCTGTGGTGCCGGGCAAACCCGAGGCAAGCACCCTGATCCAGCGCATCGAGACCAAGGACCCCGACGACGTGATGCCGCCGCCGGATTCCCACAAGACGCTGAAGCCGGAACAGATCGCGACGCTTCGCCAGTGGATCGCTGAAGGCGCGGCTTGGGGCAGGCATTGGGCCTTTGAACCCGTGGTCAAACCCAGGGGCGACATCGATTCGCTGGTGGGGACGGCGTTGAGCAACAAAGGCCTGCGCCTCCGCCCCGAAGCCCCTCCGCACACCCTGGCGCGGCGTGTTTGGCTCGATCTCATCGGACTGCCGCCCACCCCCGAGGTGGCGGATGCCTTTGCCGCCGATCCCTCCCCCGCCGCGTATGAGCGCATGGTCGATGGGCTGCTGAACCAGCCGCAGTTTGGCGAGCACTGGGCGCGCATGTGGATGGATCTGGCGCGCTACGCCGACACCAAGGGCTATGAAAAAGATCTCGGCCGCGACGTCTGGCCGTGGCGCGACTGGGTGATCGACGCCTTCAACGCCGACATGCCGTTGGACGAATTCACCCTCGAACAACTGGCCGGCGACCTCTTGCCCGAAGCCACCGAGGCGCAACGCATCGCCACCGCGTTCCATCGCAACACCATGACCAACGATGAGGGCGGCACCGACAACGAAGAGTTCCGCATCGCCGCCGTGAAGGATCGCGTGGACACCACGGTTCAGGTCTGGATGGGCCTGACCATGGGCTGCGCCAAGTGCCACTCGCACAAGTACGATCCCATCACTATGCAGGACTACTACCGCTTCTTCGCCATCTTCAATCAAACCGAAGACGCCGACCTGCCGACCGACACGCCCGTGATCGCCAAGCCCACCGCCGAGCAAACCGCCGCAATTGCAGACTCCAACGGCCAGATCCAAGCCCTGCTGGATCAACTGCAAGCCGCTCTTGGAAAAAACAAGCTCGCCCGCGCCGATGAACGCGAAGACACCGCCGACACACCTGAGATTTCGCAGATCAAGACGAAGCTCAAAGACGCCCGCACCAAGCACAAAGATCTGGAAGCCGCCGTCCTCACCATTCCGGTCATGAAGGAACTCGCGGCTGCAAAACGACGCGAAACACATCTGCACAACCGGGGCAATTTCCTCGATCCCGGAGAAACCGTCGAAGCCGCACTTCCCGCTGCCTTTTCACCGCAAAAAGCAGCCGCTCAGGTGGACCGGGCCGCCGTGGCTCGCTGGCTTGTCAGCCCAGACAATCCGCTCACACCGCGGGTGTGGGCCAACCGCATCTGGGCGCGCCTGTTTGGACTGGGCATCGTGGAAACCGAGGAAGACTTTGGAGCACTCGGTGCCCAGCCTTCAAATCGTCCGTTGCTTGATTGGCTCGCCGCCGAGTATCGCGATCACGGCTGGTCGCTGAAGCACCTCCTCAAAACCATCGTCCTGAGCCGCACCTACCGGCAGGACTCCACCATCGACGCCTCCCTCCTCGCCGCCGATCCGCGCAATGAACTCGCCTCTCGCGGCGCGCGGTTCCGCCTGGGGGCGGAAACGATCCGGGATCAAGCCCTCGCCGTCTCTGGATTGCTCTCCGCCAAAATGCACGGTCCTCCCGTCATGCCGCCGCAACCCGCCGGCCTCTGGCGCTCCACCTACAACGGCCGCAAATGGATCGACGCCGAAGGCGAGGATCGCTACCGGCGCGCGCTCTACACCTACCTCAAGCGCACCACCCCCTACCCCAGTTTCATCACCTTCGATGGGGGCAGTGGCGAAGTCTGCCAGATCCGCCGCATCCGCACCAACACCCCTCTGCAAGCCCTCGTGCTGATGAACGACCCCGTCTATCTCGAGGCCGCCGCCGCCTTGGCCCGGCGCATGGTGGGCGCGGCCAAAGACGACACCGTCCGGCTTCAGCGGGGCCTTCGCCTCGCGTTGATCCGACCCGTCCAGGCCAAAGAGGTAAAACCCCTCGCCGATCTGCTCGCCGCCGCGCGGGCCGATTTTCAAAGCGATCCGACCAAGGCCAGCGGCCTGCTCGAAGAAACCCGATCCACAACACCGGCAGGAATGACCCCGGCCGATTTCGCCGCCTGGATCATCACCGCCAACGCCATCCTCAACCTGGACGAATTCTTGGTGAAGAACTGATGAGACGGACCCTTCCAGACGCTACTTCAAAAGCAGCACCGAGCGTGGATGCAGCTTTGCCATGCCTTTGTCAAAGGTCGCGACCTTGCCGCAGCCCTGCTCCATGCAGCGGTCAACGATCCATGCATCGTGAAAATCGGCACCGTTTCGCCAACGGCCAATCGCTCTCCTCAATCGGGCTTCGTTTTCAAAGACGAGATTGTGAATCGTCATCAACCGTTCAAACGCATCCATGGCGTCTTCGTCGCTCCACCCATACACCGACTGAAGAACCCAGTTTGTTTCCAGCAACACCAAGTCAGGAAGAAAATAGACAGCCCCTTTCTTGGTCAGCAACGACAAGACGATCCGAAACTGGCTTTCATCATCCTGAGTCAGATAACGAATCAGAACATTGGTGTCCAGACCCGTCATGGCGTGGCTTTCCGAAAACGTTTCGCAGCTTCCTGGCGGACCGCCTCCTTCATGTCCTCCACCGTCACCGGCTTCTTCGGTCTCGTCTTGGGAAACGAACCCGCGAGATCGAGAAACGTTGCCGATTTGGCAGTGATCTTCACCGAGTTGTCCTCCAGCACTTCAAAATTCAGTTTGGTCTGCGGTTTCGCCTTCAAAGCCGCAACCACGGCCTTCGGCAAGGTCGTCTGATTTTTCGATGTCAGCGTGGAAGTGTAATTCATTCACGGAATCTAATCTCATTCCTTGCCAACTCAAATTGAAAGAAATCCACGTTCCCTCTTCCCCTGTCATCGAAAAATGACCCCGCATCTCCACCACACCCGCGCCGTCACCCGGCGTCACTTTTTCCAAACCAGCGGACTCGGATTCGGCTCGCTCGCGCTCAACGCGCTGATGGCGGGCGACACTCATGCCGCCAACGCCGCCAGCGGGCATCCCATGATCCCGGCGCGTGCCAAACGCGTCATCTACCTGCACATGGCGGGTTCGCCTTCGCAGTTGGAGACCTTTGACTTCAAGCCGGAGTTGAAACGCCTCCACCTCCAGGACGCGCCGCCTTCCTTTCTCGAAGGCAAACGTTTTGCCTTCATCAAAGGCGTGCCCAAAGTCCTCGCCGGCATCTTCCCCTTCCAACAGCACGGCCAGAGCGGTCAGTGGGTCAGCAGCCTTTTCCCGCATCTCGCCAGGGTGATCGACAAAACCTGCGTCATCCGCACGGTGCACACCGATCAATTCAACCACGCGCCCGCCCAGCTCTTCGTCCACACCGGCTCCTCCCGGCTCGGCAGCCCCTCCATCGGCTCCTGGGTCACCTATGGCATTGGCAGCGAGAACCACGATCTGCCCGGTTACGTCGTCCTGCTCTCAGGCGGCAAAACCCCGGATGCCGGCAAGTCGCTCTGGGGTTCCGGTTTCCTACCCAGCGTCTATCAGGGCGTGCAATGCCGCACCATGGGCGATCCCGTGCTCTACCTGAACAATCCCGGCGGCATGGACCGCAGCCTGCGCCGCCGCATGCTCGACACACTCTCGCAGATGAACCACGCCGAGATGCAGCGCAGCGGCGATCCCGAGACCCTGACCCGCATCGCGCAATACGAACTCGCCTACCGCATGCAGGTCTCGGTGCCGGAGGTGATGGACATCTCCAAAGAGCCACAGCATGTGCTCGATCTGTATGGCGCGCAGCCCGGCTACGTGTCCCAGGCGGAAAGCGCCGACGACCCGCGCGTTCTCTACAAAGGCACCGACCCCACCTTTGCCAACAACTGCCTGCTCGCCCGTCGCCTCGTCGAAAACGGCGTGCGCTTTGTCCAACTCTACGACTGGGGCTGGGATCACCACGGCTCGTCGCCCGGCGAAAGCATCGACGAGACCCTGCCGATCAAATGCCAGCAGATCGACCGGGCGGTCTCCGGCCTGTTGGTCGATCTGGAGCAGCGCGGCATGCTCGATGACACCCTCGTCATTTGGGGCGGCGAATTTGGCCGCACGCCGATGATGCAAAACAACGTCCGCACCGAACTCGTGAAGGGCTTCGTCGGCCGTGACCATCATCCCTACGCCTTCACCATGTGGATGGCGGGCGGTGGCATCCGTGGCGGTGTCAGCTACGGCCAGACGGACGAGTTCGGCTACTACGCCGCCGAGAATCCCGTCAGCATCCGCGACCTGCAGGCCACCATTCTCCACCTGACCGGCCTCGATCCCTACCGTTTCCATTTCGCCTATCAAGGCCTCGACAACCGCCTCATCGGCCCCACCAGCGAAGGCAAGGTCCTCCACGACATCCTCGCCTGAGATCGTTACGGAAGCAGTGGTAATCCCAACTCCTTCAAGAAGGCGTTGTGTTTTTTCCGCGCCGCCTGGAGGTCCTTTTCCACGTCCACCAAAGCTTGATGGGTCTCCTTCAGATCAATCTCCGCTTCCGCCACCGCGGTGCTGATGTAGCGGGAGATGTTCAGGTTGAAGTCGTTCTTCTCGATCTCGGCCATATCAACCCGGC
This sequence comes from Verrucomicrobiales bacterium, assembly GCA_020439875.1. Lineage (GTDB taxonomy): Bacteria > Verrucomicrobiota > Verrucomicrobiia > Verrucomicrobiales > Verrucomicrobiaceae > JAGRPD01. Next base: position 506 of record JAGRPD010000208.1, on the reverse strand, counting down.
GGGAGTAGCGGGACTCTTCTTTTCGCTCGCGATAGGTATCGATGATTTTTGAAATGTGCTCCTTGCTGAGCTGATTCTGGCGCTTGCCTTTGTCGAAATGCTCGGCGGCGTTGATGAAGAGCACGTCGTCGGGCTTCTTGCACTTCTTGAGCACGAGGATGGGGCGAAGTGCGAAAGAGGAAATTAGGTAAGTTCAATCAGTTCGAGATTCAAAACTCAGCATTCGAAATTCCCCCGATGATGGCCATCTCGCCTTCGTCCTGAAGGGAGTGGAAGCCATGCAGCAGGAAGCCGAAGCTGAAACTATTCCTCATTCGTTATTCGTCATTTTCCCCATCCCATTCGTTGAGCAGGGTGTCGCCGTGGAAGATTTCGAACTCGGTGTCCTTCACCCCATGCAAAAGCATGTTCATGCGCGCCAGGTTGTAGGTGGTGATGTTCTTTTCTTGTCCGTAAATCTTGCCGATGGTGCCGCCTGCGTCCTTCATTCGGTGGCGCACGTTGAG
>JAGRPD010000207.1 GCA_020439875.1 Verrucomicrobiales bacterium | reverse complement strand
ACGCACCCACCTCACTTCGCCTTCGCCGCTTTCTTTTTGCCCTTGGGTTTCTTGGGCGTTTTGGCTTGGGGATTGAGATAGCGCTCAAATTCCCAGCGGCCTTTCCATTGCTCCAGGTAGGGCTGATAAGCCGCCGTTTCATACCAACTGACCGACTCAGGATCGGGCGGCGAGACCTTGCCTTCGGGATAATCTTTGCCATCAAAGCTGGCCTGCACGGAGTCGTTCCAAGCCTGCAAAGCGGTCTTCATTTTCTCAAACAGCTCCGGCTTCTCTTCCCGCAGATCGAGCGTTTCATTCGGATCGACGGCCAGATCGTACAACTCGAAGTCATTCTTCTCGCGCAGGATCTTCACGTCGTTGTCGATGAGTGCGATCTTGTTGCCATAGCGGAATCCGATGGGCTGGCTGCGCGGGCCGGTCTCTTTGTCAAAGAGCGGTGCCAAGCTCTGGCCGTCGAGAGGCTGCAGCAGCACGTCGGAGGGCAGGCCGAGCACCTCGGCGACGGTGGGGAAGAGGTCCATCGTGCAGGCCGGATGGCGGGTGACGCGCGGCTTGATGCGGGCGGGCCACTCGATCACCGCCGGCACGCGGACGCCACCTTCATACACGCTGCCTTTGTGGCCGTTCAGTCCGCCCACGGTGTCTGGATGGATGCCGGGCAGGCCGCCGTTGTCGCTGTTGAAGACGAGCAGGGTGTTGTCGGCGATGCCCCAATCGCGCAGCTTTTGCCGCAGGGTGCCGAGACTGCGATCCATCGCGGCCAGCTCGCCGTAGTGCTCGCGCGAGGCTTCATCCAGATCACCAAACGCCGCCTTGTCCGGGTCCAGCGCGCGATACGGACTGTGCGGCGAGCCATACCAAATGATGGCAAAAAACGGAGCCTCATCGGCATGGTGTTTTTCGATGAACTTCAGCGCCTCACCCACGGCCACATCGGAGGAGTCGCCCTCGAGCTGCACGAACTCGCCCTTGCGCGACATCAGCGGATTCACATCGAAGAAATTGGTGACGGAAACCCAGTCCTCAAAACCAAACGCGCCGGGCCCGCGCGGATCGTCGGCGAAGATCGGCGCGCCGGGACCTTTGAAACCGTCGAGATGCCACTTGCCGAAATGGCCCGTGGAGTAGCCCGCTGCTTGGAGCGTTTTGGAAATCGTTTTTTCCTGAAGCCGCAGCGCGTAGCCGTGGCTCAGCACGCCCGCGCGGTCCGGCGTGCGGCCGGTCAGCACACTGGCGCGCGTGGGTGAGCACACCGGCCCGCCCGCGTAAAAGCGGTCAAAGCGCAGGCCGTTGGCGGCCATGGCGTCGAGGTTTGGCGTCTTGAGGCAGGGGTGATTGTAATACCCGGTCTGGCCCCAGCCCATGTCATCGGCCATGACAAAGATGACATTGGGGCGATCCGCCGCCGTCAGCAGACAGGGCAGGCTGGTCAGGAAGAGAGCGAGTCGAATCAGGCGCATCGCGTGGAAACGCCGCGCGTGGCCGAATGTGTCAGGGAAGCTTGTCTTTGTCCTTCGGCGCACCGCTCTTCCACAGCACGATTTTGTCGGTGTCGTTGGAGGCGGCGGGTCCGTCGGTGCTGCGGCCACGGGCGATGTCGTCTTTGAGCTGTTTCAACAATTCCGCCACCACCTCGGGCCGGGAGTCGAACAGGTTGTTCGTCTCGGCAAAGTCTTCGTCCAGGTTGTAGAGCTGCCCGGCAGGCGCGGACTTGGGCACCTTCTTCTCGTTGGGCGAACTCCAGCCGCCCGAACCGCGTGCCAGCAGCAGTTTCCACGGTCCCTGGCGGTACGCAAAGTGCCCGCTGATGGAGTGATGGATCACACCGTGTCGAGTGGATGGGATCGGCCCCCCGCGCAAAGCCGCGAGAAAACTCACGCTGTCCTCACAAGCGCCATTTGGAACCGGTGCGCCGAGAATCTCCGCCATCGTGGCAAACAGATCGGTGTGGCAAATGAGCTGGCCGCAGGAGGTGCTGGCATTCACGACGCCCCGCCAGCGCACGAGGAAGGGCACGCGATGCCCGCCGTCCCAGATGTCCGCCTTGGAGCCGCGCATGCCGGCGCTGACGAGGTGGCCCTGCGCGGCCAGCGCTTCGATGCCCGCCGCCTTCGAGCAGCCGTTGTCGCTGGTGACGATGAACAGCGTGTTGTCCGAAAAGCCGTTGCGCTCCAGCGCCTGCGACACCGCGCCGACCACATCGTCGGTCTGCATCACAAAATCGCCGTAATCGCCCAGGCCGCTTTTTCCCTGCCACTCCGGGCTGGGGACGATCGGCGTGTGGGGAGACCCGAGTGGTAGGTAGAGGAAGAAGGGCGACGCCTTTCCCGCGCGCGAATCGATGTATTCGACCGCCTTGCGCTTCAATCGCGGCAGCATGTGGACGACTTCATCATGCTCGATGACGCGGTCGTTTTCGATCACCGCCTCCATGTCGCGCGCATGATGGAAGCCGTGGTAGTAGTCAAAGCCGCGCGCGACCGGTCCATCGGGAATGCGCGCGCCGATGGGCGGAGTCTTGTGCTGTTTGCCCTTCAGCGGAGCGCCCGACTCGGGATCGAGGTATTGGAAATTGAGATGCCATTTGCCGAGGATCGCCGTGTGGTAACCCTGCTGCTTGAGGAAACTGGCCACCGTGGGCCGACCTTCTTCGATCAAGCAGGGCGCGTAACCCGTGACCACGCCCGATTGCAGCGACCCTCGCCAACTGTAGCGGCCCGTCATCACGCCGTATCGCGTCGGCGTGCACACCGAGGACCCCGAGTGCGCGTCGGTGAACGTCATGCCTTCGCCCGCCAGTCGGTCCATGCACGGCGTCGCAATCTTGCCATGATCTGGGTTCAGGCAGTGCACATCGCCGTAACCCAGGTCATCGCAGATGAGATAGACGATGTTGGGGTGCGGCGGAGCCGCGAAGGACGAATGCGGAATGAGGAATGACGAAAGGATCAGCGCCAGGGCGGTTTTCATGCGCTGGGAACGCGAAGGGCAGAGGCTTCTATGCCTGAAATCCATCGAGTGGGTTGAATGACTTGACGGTAATCGCGAGGTCGTATGGATGGTTTCTGTTTGAGCGTTTGCAGCCGTAGCCTGATCTCTCCAGAGTCGGGCTTGGTCGCGGCTCTCTGGCGGGCTCTTTTTCAAATGCGCTGCCGTCCAGCTCTCCGCGCACAATGGCTCGACTCGGGAGAGATCGAGCTACGATGGCTGCGTCGGGGGTTCGTAGCATGGCTCTCCAGAGCCGTG
>JAGRPD010000022.1 GCA_020439875.1 Verrucomicrobiales bacterium | reverse complement strand
GCCACGTAGGTGTCGAGCCGCTCGATCACAAGACGTTCCGCCTGCTGGCGCACCATCCAATAGGTCACCCCCGCCACCCCGGCGACCACGAGGGCGGTCCCGACGGCAACGTGAGTGAGCAGGCGGCGGGAGACGGTCATATACCCCACAGTCGTTTCGATGTTTACCTTGGCCAGTTCCGGAAGACAAGGCGTACTGTGGCTCGAAGTGTCCTCGGGAGTCCAGGGTCAGCCTGCCGAATGGGACCGGTCTTGGCGATAGTTCTTTGGGGTTATGGGGGCAGGAGTCAGGAGTCAGGAGGCTGGGATTTAGGATTTGGGATTTGGGATTTGGTAATTAAAGAAAAGGCGGCCCCCTGGTCAGGAGGGCCGCCTTTCAGGCAACCAAGGTGACCGGCCCGCCACCCGGCGGGTCCTGCCAAAGCCATGGATCAAAAGGCGAATTGCCAGCCGGCCACGATCGAGAAGTCGCGCTCGAGGAAGACCCCGTTCGACTCCTGATCGACCGCCCAGAGGGCCTCGATGGCGAGGCGGTGACCCTTCAGGGCGCCGTCGGGCACCAGCAGGTTCAAGCCGAGACCGAGGTCGAGGCGGTCGCCGCCATAGTTCCGCTGGATGTCCACCGGGGAGCTGTGGCCGTGGGGGCCATTGTAGTGGCCGTCGATGTCGTCGGCGGAGGTCCACAGGAGGCGGCCCGACACGCTGGCCCAGTCGCAGAGGTGGTAGGCCGTCCAGCCGGTGGTTTCCCACACGTTGCCGAGGCAGTAGCCGCTTTCGTTTTCATCTTCCAGACGCAGCGCCGCGTAGTACTGCGCGCCCCAGAAGACGTGCCCAGCGTGGCCTTTGTAGGTCACGGAGGGCGTCAAATCCCAGGTGCCAGAGCCTTGCTGCATCATGTAGTGCGTGAAGGTGCCATTCATCTTCTCATCCACCGAACCCGTGGGGATGTTCATGCCCAGCGTTCCGAGTACCGTGTTGTGGTTGCTGTTCCACAGCCGGAAGATGGCGGAGACGTTGGTATCACTCCAGCCCGTGGAGGAGTGGCTGAAGGTGCTGCCCGGCATGGCATGCATGTGGGCCATGTGACCAGACATCATGCCCGCCATCATCGGATTGGCTTGCATCGTCATGTTCATCTCCATGTACATCGGCATCACCATCAGGGTCAGCCAATCCGTCGGAGAGTACATCACCTCGATCATGTGCATGTGCATGTCCATGTCGATCGGCGTGGCCATGAAGCCATGATGAAACACGTCGTGGGTGGAGATGCTGTCGCTCCCCTGACGCAGCCCCTCATAGGAGCTGTAGAAGTAGCGGTAACCGACCATCCACCCACCCGCTTGGTGAGTGTGGTCAAACATGACGCCGATTGGCGCGTTGTTGTCGTGGCAGCAGCAGTTGGCCTCCTCCGCCAAGGTCGGGGGAGCCTCGGCCATGGGAGCGGGTGCCGTACCGGCTTGCAGGAGTGGAGCCATGGCGAGAGCCGCCAGGGATGGGAGTATGCGGATGTTTTTCATAGGTTGGTAGGATGGAAAAAAGATGGATCAATGGTTGGTGGACGAAGGTTCGGAGTCCGGTGCCACCGCCCGGATCCGTCATTGAGGGAGCACGGCATTGCCCGATCTCAGGTCGCACGGGCATCGTGCCCGAAGCACACTCTTCGAGGAGGGACTGGAAGCGCGCCTCGCTCTCCTGACTCTCCGCCGCAGCGCAGTGGAGTCAGGAGCGGCAGCTTCCTGGCCGAGCTTGAGCCCCAACTCAGCCCTTTGAGCACCGCATCCATTCTCACCACCGGGGTGAAACGGACGAGCGACGAGCTGAGAGGAGCGTCAGATCGAATTAAGCCTCCGCTCGTGGAGGTCGCTCCAACGGGGCCACAGCACGCTCCAGGGCGCGCCGATCCAACCCCGCCCAGCTCCAGCGACTCGCCGATAGCCCATGCGGAAACCATGACGTGATGGCTTCGTACATCAGCGGGGAAAGTTTCAAGTCATCCGGGGAGGCGGGCGGAGGGCTCGTCGGTTCGTCTTCATCCACCTCCATGGCCCGTTCCAGCATCAGACACATCTCGCAGGGGTGCTGACCGTCAAAGGTCATGTTCAGTCCTGCCCCCAAATCTCCCGTCTGCTGCGTGTAGTTCACCATCATGCCCAACCAGGCCACCGACTGCAGGGCCGCCCAGTGCAGTCCGATGGACAGCACCAAGGCCGAGACGATGAAAAGCTGGCTGAGGCGGCGAATCACTTCAGATGTTGTTGTGGCGAAGAAAGCTGCAACGTCAACGACAAACTCACGCTTCCTCGCAGAGACCGGTGGAATCTCCAAAGCTTGGCTCTCGCACTCCCATCTCATGCAGCAGACGCAGATGCAGGTTAGCCATCGGTGTTTTGTCCTTGAATCGCACATGCTGACCGGTCTTGAGACGGCCACCTCCGCGTCCGGCGACGATCACCGGCAAATCATCGTGCCGGTGACGATTCGCGTCTGAGAGACCTCCGCAATACACGACCATGGAGTTATCCAACAAGCTGCCGCCCTGCGCATCCTTCAGCGCCTGCATGCGCTCCAGGTAGTAAGCAAATTGGCGAGCATAAAACAGATCGATCTTCTCAATCTTGGCGATCTTCGACTTATCCTCTTGGTGGTGCGAGAGGTAGTGATGCCCCTCTGAAACGCCGATCTCTCGGAAGCTGCGATTGCTGCCGTCATGCGCCAGGAGCAGCGTAGAAATCCGTGTGCTATCCGTTTGAAAGGCCAGCACCTGCATGTCCATCATCAGCCGAATGTGATCCTCGTAGCTGGAGGGAATGCCATCCTCGGGTGCTTCACGTCCCGGATCTGGCGGTGGCCCGAATTTTTCCATGTTCTCGATGCGCTGCTCGATCTCGCGCACTCCGGTCAGATACTCGTCCATCTTGTGCTGATCGTTGCGCCCCAGCTGCTGGTTCAGCGACTTGGCGTCCTGCAGCACGAAGTCCAAAATCGACCGCTGCCGATGCTGCCGCGCGGCGTAGGACTTGGCCCGCTCCTCCGCAGACCCCGCTCCAAAGAAGCGCTCAAACACCTGGCGCGGATTGGTCTCGGGCGCGGCGGGCGTCGTCGGTGTGCGCCAGGAGATGTTGAACTGATAAGCGCAGGAGTAACCCGAATCACAGGCACCGGATCCCCGCACGGAATCGCAGCTCAACTCCAGCGACTTGAATCGCGTGGCCTGGCCCACATGCTGCGCCGCCACCTGATCGACCGACATGCCCACGAAAATGTCTGAACCCGCCGTCTTTCGCGGGCGCGCTCCAGTCAGGATGGTGGCGTTGGCGCGGGCGTGATCTCCCCCGCCATCCCCTCCCGACCAGCCGTTGGCATGTTCGAAGCCCGTGAAGATCTGCAGGTCCTTTTGAAACTTGCCAAACGGCTGCATCGTGGGCCCCATCTTGAAGTTCTTCCCCTCCCCTTCGGGCCGCCATTTGTCCAAAATAACGCCATTGGGGAGGTAGATGAAGGACATGCGCAGCGGTGCACCGCCCGCCGTTTGAGCCACGGAAGCTGCGGGCAACAGGGACTCCATGGCAGGCAGTGAGACGAGCGTGCCGAGGCCGCGCAGAAACTGACGGCGATCGAAAGGAGATGAGGCGAGGGGCATAAGAAGAGATCGAAATTCAGGGCTAAAAACTTACAGGTCACCATCGCCGCGACGCTTCTGAAACGGTGCGCTTTGGACGACGGCTTTGATCAAATCCTGCATCTTGCCACCATTCTTTTCCATGGAGGCGACGATGCGATCCACCGTCGGTCCATCGTAATACTCGGTGCCACGACCCAGCGCGTAGGTGAGCAGTTTGGAGACGATGCAGCGATAGAAATCGACGCGGCGGCTGGTGGTGAAGATGCGATTCAAATCGTTGATCCCACTGAATTTCTCACCCGTGATGAGCTGGCCAGACGGGTCGATTTTCTGCCCATCTTCTTGATCCCGATACATGCCGACGGCGTTGAAATTCTCCAAGGCCAAGCCCAGCGGATCCATGCGCGCATGGCAGGAGGCACAAAGCGGCTTCTCGCGGTGGATCTCCATCATCTCCCGCATGGTGAGCTTCTTCTTTTTCCCTTTGGCCGCCTCTTCCAGCGTCGGCACACCGGGAGGCGCAGGCGGCGCGGGCGTACCGAGCAGGTTGTCTAGCAGAAACAATCCGCGCTTCACCGGGGAGGTGCGCGTGGGGTTGGACGTGACCACCAGCAGACTGCCATGGGTGAAGATGCCTCCGCGATGACTGTCTTTCGGCAGCGAGACTTTTTGCATCTGATCTCCCTTCACGCCGCCGATGCCATAAAACTTGGCCAAGGTCTCATTGAGGAAGGTATAGTCCGCCGTAAATAGCTCCAGCACACTGCGATTCTCCTTCAACAAGTAAGCAAAGAGCATCTCCGTCTCGTCCTTCATCGCCCGCCGCTGGCGACTGCCAAAGACCTTGAAAGCATCTCCCAAATCTTTGATCCCCAATACGCGTCTCGGATCCACATTGACGCCCTCCACATCGCGCGTCATCAGCCACTGGCCGACGAAGTTTTGCACAAACCGCTGCGCCTTCCAGTCATTCAGCATGCGCTCCACCTGGGCATCGAGATTGGCCCGTAGCTCACCTTTTTTCGCGAGGTTAAAAAGCTCCTCGTCCGGCAGTGAACTCCACAGGAAGTAGGAAAGCCGCGAAGCGAGGGCAAACTCGTCCAGCGGGACCACCTTGCCGGGATTGTTCGGTTCCACCTGAATCTCGGCGCGAAAAAGAAACCGGGGCGAGGCCAAAATCGCGGTCACGGCGTGGGCCACGGTCTCTTCAAACTTGGCTCCAGGTTGCTCCGCAGCGATGTCCGTCAGTTGCAACAGACGCTCCAGCGTGGCCTCATCCACTGGACGCCGAAAGGCGCGGTCAGCGATGCGCCGCAGCACTTCCTTGGTGTAGTCCCGGCGGGCCTTCGGATCGGTCGGTGCACCGCCTTTATAAAACACCCGATAGTACTCCTTCGGATACACCTTGTAGCTGCCATCCATCGGCCCCTGAAGATGGAGGTTGAGGACTTTGATGTTGAGTGACTGCTCCCCCTTTTCCGGCGGACTGGCCTCATTACAATGCAGCGAAATGACGTTCTCCCCCTCGCTCAACGTCGCTTTGGCGGTGTATTTGATGGTCTTGCGATTGTCCCAGCCGAGGTTGTCTCCACCGACTTTTTTTCCATCCACCCAGACCTCCAAATTGGCGCTGTGAGAAGTGGCCTCTTTTGACCCCCAGGTCTCATACTCCACGGTCACGCGATACTCTCCCGGATGCCGGATCAGTTGCTTCACCGACACTTCCGAGGTTTGGTTCATGGGGAGATAGCCCGCCGTCCGCTTCGAGGGAGGTGCCGCCTTGATCCGATCTGCCGAGATCGTCGTGGTGGGGATGAATGGCTGGTGCGGACGCACCGCTTCGGCCGAGATTTCCCGCGCGGCCACGAGATACTTCTCCATCAGCATCGGAGAGATGCTCAGGACATCGCCAATGGTGTCGAAACCGTAGCCCGTGTCATCAGGAGGCAGCGTGTCATCGGCATCAAATCGAACTCCAAACAGATCGTAAATCGTGTTGCGATATTCCTCGCGATTCAGCCGCCGGATTGTCACTCGACCGGGATCGGGATTGTCCGGGTCCAACTCAAAAATTTGTCGCTCGATCCAATCCGACAACCGCACACGATCCGCGTCACTGGGCTGATCTTTTTCCGCCGGCGGCATCATCTGAGCGCGCACGTTTTCCCAGATCCGAATCCAGTGCTCCTTGTCCTTCAAATAATCCTCCAGAGAACCCGCGGGATCCATGGAGAAATCGCCCTTGGTCGCGCCATCCGCATGGCAGTCGTAGCAATAGTCTGCCAGCAAGGGATCGATCTCTTTTTTGAAACTCGCCTCGGTCTCACTCGCCGCACGCGCAGCGGCAGGACCAATCAGCCCACTAAAAATCAGCGAGGAAACCAACAGCAAAGGGAGACGAGGGAGCATCATGGGAAAGTGAGAAGCAGGACAGCACCCGCCATTGAAATTACGCCGATCAGCGTCGGCTTTGTGCGCCAATCTTGCCACCGATGCGGCCTCAGCTCGCTTCATCGCCACCGCGCCATCGCTCCAACCACGGCAGCAACATCACCGAGACGATGATGATCCCGACCCCGATGTAAAAGCCAGGACGCAACACCTCTTCCGATCCAAACACCCCGACCGCCAGCACCATTCCGTAGATCGGTTCCAGATTGTAAATGACATTCACCGTGAAAACGGAGACCCGCCGCAGCGCATCCATGTACCCCCAAACCGCCGCCACCGTGCAGACCCAGGCCAGGATCAGGATCCACCCCGCATCCTGAACCGTGGGCAGCCTCAGCCAGGGTTCCCCCTTTTCCGTGAGCAACGGCAGGCAGACCAACGACGCCACCGTGCCACCCAGCATCTGATAAAACCCCAGAGTCGGCCCGGGCCAACGACTCACCACCTGCTTGTTCACCACGGAAAAAATCGCCGCCGTCAGGGCCGCCGCCAGACCCACCGTGAAGCCCCGCCACGCATCCAACTGCACCTGATACATCATCCACACCGCCCCCACGGTGATCCCTCCCACCAGCAGTTCCACCCATCGCCATCGTCTGGATCCATCCACCAGCGGCTCGATCAGGGAACTCCACAGCATCACCGTCGGCATCGCCGCCAGACAGACGGAGGCATTGGCCAGTCGGGCCGAGGTAAAAAACAGCACCCAGTGCACGCCCAGCACCGCTCCCAACCCCATCAATTTCAAAACCTCCCGCCCGCCGATCCGCAGCGGTGCCCCGCGCCACCAAGCCAGCGCCCCAAAACCCAGCGCCGCCAGAAACGTGCGATACACCACCAATTGCCAGGCCGGCAGCGTCACCAGCCGCCCCAGCACCGCCGTCAAACCCCACGCCAGCACCACCAGATGAAGCTGCAAGTAGTCCGCCCACCTCGGTCGCCCGCGACCTCCCACCCCGGACTCCATCACTCCGCAGCCCCTCCCGGCCGCCCCCGCCACCCGCTCATACCGTCTGCGTCACCTCCACAAACGCCAAGTCACCCACCAGATCCCGCGCCTTATCCCGCAGCTGTCCCGCCGCCTCCAAAGATTCTGCCACGGCAAACACCGTCGAGCCCGAGCCCGACATCA
>JAGRPD010000206.1 GCA_020439875.1 Verrucomicrobiales bacterium | reverse complement strand
CGGCTGATGATCCAGGGCGATGCCGTTGATGACGTACTCGCTGCCGTCAGCCCAGATGAAGGTGAAGGTGCCGCGCACATCGATGCGGTCTCGAAACTTGCTGCCAGCGGCCGCGGCGGCTTGGACCTGGGTGCCGGCTGGGACGATGAGGTTGCCTTGGAAATACACATCCTCATTGACGAGGGCGAGCACGGGTGTGCCGATGGCGTTGGATTCGAGCGTGATGACGAGGGTGGCTTTGATCAACGTTCCTCGCGGGGCAAAGACTTTGGGAGGTTGGGGAACAAAGGGTTTGGGCCGGGCCGGGGCGGTCATTTGCACCAGATCGGGAAAAACGGGCGGTTTGGGTTTCTCTTTGGGTTTCGGCTTTTCGGCCACGAGGGTCGGCGGCTCGGGTTTGGCGACTGGCAGCACCAGCTTATCGATCCGCGCGGTTTCCGTGGTCTCACTGCTCTGAAGTTCATCCCTGCTGACGGTGACTGCCGTTGTCGCCGCTTGGCCCATGTTTTTGGGCGGTGGTTCAGCAGGCACCGCAGAGGGGGCGGCGCGCTGGTCCTTCATGTAGAAGAAGCCTACCGCGAAGGCAATAACCGTGCCGAAGAGCACGATTTGGACGGCAGGCTTTTGGAGGGCAGCGAGCATTTTTTCGAAACGTTGGGTTCTATTTTCCGCTCGAATAGGTCGGCAACGGCAGTTCCGTCGAGTCTGGCGGCGATTGGCTCCCCTGATGGATCACGATGGGGGGGACATCGCGGCTTCCCCTTTCCGCTTCAGGCAAGAGTGGCTGAGGCGGAGGCAGCAAATCATTGGGAGGAAAGCCGGATGCCTCGGCGATCTCGAGGCGGAAGTCATTCTCAATGGAAAGGTGTTCCCGCCCGCCTCCGGCGTTTCCTTGAAGAACCACATCGAGCAGCGTGGTGGAACCCGCCGGGGCGATGCCGCTGCCATCGGCCAATTGGACATTGTAGCTGCGGTCTCCGATCCGGACCTTTGTGTCGATGGGGCTGTAGTGAAACTCGCGTTCGCCTTCATTTTTGAGGCGAGCGCGCAGCACCAGCGCGTCCTTTTCCGGCCATTGCTGGACTTCGGTGATGGTGGATTTCAGCGGGCCGTTTTGGGAATCGAGCGTCAGCCCGCGACGTTCACGCCAGCCGTTGTAGAGGGTGGGGTTGACCGTTTGCAAAAACTCGCGACTGCGCGCTTTCGACAGAACGCCGAGCAATTCGGCGGAGCTAAAGGCGATGCGGGACTTTGCGATGTCCTGTTTCTGAACTTCGCGGCCGTAACCCGCGCTTGCAGCACCTGGAGCTTCCACCGTCACGGCCAAGTTGGCCGCTTCTCCCGAGTCGAGTTTGAAGAGGAAGACGGCGGTGCCGCAGCGGACGGTCAGGTAGCAGGACGTGCCGCGCCGGACCGCCCGCAGGGCCAGGGTTTCCGGAGAGGCCTGGGCATAATGAACGATGGTGACGGGTTTGACCGCCATGTCGGGAGACATGGTGGCCGTCATCTTTTCCGAGTTGATCAATTCCTGCGCCGCCGCCGCGTTCAGCACCATGCCGTAACCGGTGACCATGGTGATCGTGTCTGGAAAGGTCACGGTGGTCACCACCTGGGTGTTGAGGGTTAGCTCATGAACGCTGCCGTCTCCCGGCAGAGTGACCATCTCCTCGCCCTCCGCAACCTGACCGCGAAGGACGGGGGCGAGGCTGAGGAAAAACCAGAGCAGAATCGGATGTGCCGTCGTCTTCATGGAAAGGTTTGGAGCGTGCTGAAGAAGGTCACTTCGTCGCAAATCGTGGGATAAAGGGCTCGCTCCTCCGGGTTGGGATTGCTCTTCCAGTTGAAAAACACTTTCACGGAGAAGGCTTTGTTGACCATCAGGTTGTCCTCAACACTGGTGCGGATGAGCTGGCCAAAAGCCAGAGTGGTGGCTTCCCCCTGGCCGACCTGGATGTTCACGTCGATGCGTTCGATCTCGACCTTTTGATAGGCGTTGGTGTCGCGAAACATGAGCACTTGGGGTGCCACCACTTCCTGGTTCACGATCTTGTTGGCCTCGTCGTTGAAGAGGTGAAAGCGACGGTCCTGGTGGTCGAGTCCCGAGGGACTGCGGTTGAAAATGGTCTCCATGGCCAGGCGGGTCTGGGCGGCGTGAAGCTGCTGGACGGTCTCGGTGCCGAAGTCGGGTGCCTGATAGTGGAAGGTGGGCAGTCCGCCCATGACGAATTGGGGCAGGGTGCGCAAATTGGCCACCACGCTCTGGGTGTACCACGCGGCCAAAACGGGCACCGTCCATGCCACCGTGAACCAAAAAAAGGCGGCGCGGCTGCGGGAGATGAAGAGTTGGTCAACAGCCCTCATCCGCTCACGGTTCCTCCTCCATGCGTTCGGGTTCCGACAAGCGCAGGTTCACACACACCGTGGGCGGCAGACTGTTGCCGCCCATGTTCTTGTTGAGGCGCCAGACAAAGCGGTTTTTCACCTGGAATCGTTCGACCTTGCTGCGTCCTTCGAACCGGCTCTTCCGCGTGAGAACACCCGCTGCTTCCGTCAATGATCCACCAGAGGGGTCGGCAATGATGATTTTGACATCGGTGATCTCGACGGATTGCTCGATCTCCTCTTCGGCAAACTTGCGTGCATCGCGCCGGTATTCCTCGCCCACCAAGTCCACGCCCTGGTCGAAGAACAAGGTTTTGACCCGATCTCCAAACACCAAACTCTTTGGTCCGCGCTCATAGATGGTTTGCATCGCCAGCCTTGTTTGGGCTTCGTGAAGTGGCACCGCTTGGTCGATGTCCGTGCTCGGGGCAAAGTAATAGATGCCGTTGGCATCCATGATCACATAGACCGGCTTGGTGCTGACATGGGTCACAATGGTGCGCACGTAAATCGCGCTCAGCAGGATGCTGGCGCAGGCCAGAGTGAACCAAAAGAGGGCGGTTCGATCTTTCGCGATGAAGAGATCAACGACGGATTTCATGAGTCAGGTTGAGCGTCACCTCCGTTCTTTGCGGCTTCCGATTCGGCTCGCGCCTGGATGGAGAGTTCCTCTTCCGTGGTGAGATGCCGCTGGGTGGAGGACACCGGCTTTTCCAGTGCGCGGAAGGAGGTGCACAGCAGCGGGTGACGCCCGCAGTCCCTGAGGCAGGAATTGAAGCTCCAGATGACGTTGGCTCGGAGCGACCAGACTTGGTTGAAGATCTCGCGGTCGAGCACGCCGGTGCGGATCAACTGGCCGGTGACCTCCACATCGGTGATGTCTGACTCTTCACTGTAGAGAACATGGATGTCCTGAATGGAAACCTTTTGGTGGATTTTCCCGTCCTTGAAGGCGTCGCTCTGTGGCTGAACGTGGTGCTCGTCCACCCACTGCCACACCTCTTCCGAGACCATTTTCCGGCATCGCTCCTCGGAGTCGAGGCCGCTGGGAGACTTGTTGAAGATGGACTCGATCAAGAGCCGTGTCTGGGACTCCCGCAATTCCCGAGCAGCCACGGGATCCTCCTGCCGCCGGGAGGGGAGGGTCTGAAGGGGAAACCCGGGAAGGTCCACGCCGATGAATTGAGGCAGCAGGCCCTTGGTGGCGGTCAAACGCTCCGAGTAGATCGCAGCCACAAGGAAAGCTCCCGCTGCCATGCAGAACCAAAAAGTGGAAACGGCCTCCTTGCTGATGAAAGGAACCGGAAACGGCTTGGGCGGCACCTTTGCCTTGGCCTGTTTCCCTCTCATGCGCCGTCGGACATTTCAGCCAGCCCCTGACCGGCACCTTGGATTCCTGCTCCGGCAGCGGAGGCGGCTCCACCCGCCGCGCCACCAGCAGCTCCGCCCATTGAGCCGCCAATGCTCGCCCCTGCAACCGCTCCGACTCCGCCTGTGGCCACACCACCGATGGCGGCTCCTGCCGCCGCTCCGGCCATGGAAATGCTGGTGGAAGCGACCGAACCAGCCGCCGAAACCGAACTGCTCACGGTGCTGGCCGCCGAGGCAACTCCCGCAGAGACCAATCCCGCGCCGATCTGCGTGCCCGTGGTGAGCGCCTTGGTAATGAGCGGCGGCGCCTTTTTGATCACCGTCCAAAACAGCATGCCCTCGATGTAAAAGACGAGGAAACTGGCGAGTCCGGCGACGAACACGTTGAGCGACAGCAAGATCGCGTCTGCGGCAAAGATGGTGGAGATCGCGTCACAGACCAAATCCACCAGAGCGTAACCGATGCCCCAGCCGAGAGGCCAAAACATGATGCCGATCAAACCGGTAAAATAGCGGATGGCGGTTTCTCTGGTGGAGGGAAACAGAAACATGCCCAGAAAGACGGGCGATGTGGCGATCCCAATCTCAATGCCAGCGGCCTGGATGACATAAGCCGCGATGAGCACCGCCCAAACGAACACCGCGATGATGGCGACAAGCACCAAAACAATCAGCGCGAGAATGGCATACAGCAGAGCCACCAGTCCAATGCCGATGGTAAACATGTTCATGGTGGCGGTGGCATTCGTTATGGCCAAAACGATCAGCGCCACTTGCTCGGAGACAAAGATGGCCACCTCAGATTCCCACTCCACGGTGATGGACTCCATGTCGATGTTCATGCTATCCAGCATCGACCAGCCGAGCACGTTTTCCGCGTCGAGTATCCAGTCTGGCAGAAAATTGAGCACCACGGCGACCACGCAGGTCATCATCAGCTGCGTGCCAATCATGGAGAGATCACCGCCTGTCTGCTGTCGGTACACGCAGATCAGCAGTCCCGCAAAGGCCAGGACGTAGGTGAAGAGAGTGAGCGTGTCATAAACATCCACGCGAATGTCCCCCAGCCGATCGAAAAGAGGTTCAAACAGACCTCCAAATCCGTATGGCAAGTTGAGCTCAGCGAGAAATTCCATGAAACCGGGAGTTCGAAAGAGCAAATCAGAGAGTCTGCATTCAAGGGAGCCGTCCACGCCCGGTGCCCGCTGCGGCCCGTTCCTCGGCACCTGCCCGCATGGCATCCACCGCCTCTTGGACACGCTGCTGCATGGCTTCCACATTTTGCATCATCGATCCCGAGTCGCGCCCCAAGTTCTCCATTTGAGCTTTGGCATCGGCGATCGACTGAACCTGGATCGCCTTTTCATGCACTTCGAGTTCGTGCGTGGCGTTGGCGACATCTTGACGCACTGCGATCAGCTCGGCGTCGATGGTGGAAATCTGGGCGGTGAGCCGCTGGGTTTCGACCTGGTCTTCGGTGGAAATGAGGGCGATGTGCGCCTCCATCCTGGCCAGCTCCAGGGCTTTTTGCTTTTCCAAAGACGCATCCCGCACGCGGTAGAATTCGGTGATATCCTTCAGCCGCATGGCCTCCTCGGTGTAGCTTTCCGCGCTGCGATTGGCCGTCTCGGTGGTGGTGTTTCCCGCCGCATCCGTGACCTTTTTTTCATAGGTGGCACCAATGCCCTTGAACACTCCGTTGGCGCTGTCTTGGAAGAGATCACTACCGCTGGCGTTGGCCCGCTCTGCCATGAGTTCCGCCGTGGTTTTGGTGGTGGTCAGCGTGTTGCTGAGGATGGCGTCCTGCGCGCGGGTGACGCTGTCCCGATTGGCCGCCAAATAGTCGCCCTGCCGCTGCACCAGCGTGTTGAGAGAATCGAGCTGGGCTTCCGACTTCTCCAGCAACTGATTGAGCGCGGCCTGAATGTCCGCATTGCTCTGCCTGTGCATTTGCAGAGCCTGCGGTCCGTATTCGATCATCGTCACCGGCTGTTGCGCCAGCGCGGTGGTGGCCGTCGCTGCGAGGACAAACAGGAGGGTTTTCACGGGAGGAAAAAGGGCGTTGGGATGGCTGGAGCCGGGCTTACTCGACGACTTCAATGATGCGCTTGTGGCGGTCGATGAAGACGCCGTCACTCGTGGTGTGGGCGGGCACCTCGACTTCGTAGTAGCGGTACTGCACCGGGGGGGAATCGCCGTAACCCTGGGATTTTTGGGCGTCGCGTTTGAGCCAGTAGAATTCCTTCACCGCATCGCTCTTGGCCTTGGCATAACCCTCGTCATACTTTTTCTGAACCTCACCCTGCCGCACTTGATCGGTGACGAGGCCGGCGATGGCACCGGAGGCCGCGCCGATGATCGCGCCCTTGTTGCGGCCAAAGAAATCCTCCCCCTGGACGACTTGAGGCTGGTTGTTGATGACGGCGTATTGATTCTGGGTTGATTCGGTGGTGAGACCCGTCATTGGGTCGGTGCCGGAAGTGGTGGTCGTTCCGAGGAGCAGGTTGTTGGAGCCGCTCGAAGAGCCCGAGGTGCTGCTTGTGGTTCCCTGCGATGTCCCATTGTAGGAACCTGATGTGCCGTAGAGCGGGTCACTGCTGTTGTCGTCCACAAGGTGGCCGAGCAAACCGCCGGTGAGAAGGCCGATGAGTCCTCCCGAGGGTCCTCCGGTGGAGGTGCAGGAGGCGAGGCTGAGGCATCCGAGTGCCAAAGGGAGAAGCAGGAGTCGGTGCATGAACGATTCGGGTTAATATTAAGTGCGGTGATTTGCTGGAGAAGTTACTCAACTGCGGGCCTGGGCGGAGATCATCTTGAAGGCGTCGCCGCCAAATTGCTTGAGCTGCTGGTTCTGCCGCTCGAAGGCCTCGCCGCTGGTGGCGCTGGCCAAAATCATTTCTTTGGAGGCGTAGTGTCGGCCGACGGCGATGCGAGGCCGACCCGTGGCCTCGTGATAGTACACGAAGGAACCAAACGGATCCCGCTTCATCTCCGAGGGATCCGGGAAGGCGGCCACCTGATGTTTGGTGACAGAGGGGACACGAAATCCCTCCGACATGGCCTCCACATCCCGCCGATCCGGTTGTTTCAGCATGAACATGATGCGGGAGTTTCCAATCACGGATGACCGCACCGGGTGATCCTTGATGCGTTGGAACTGCTGGATGATGGAAAACACCCAGGTGGAGTATTTCCGCATCCTCTCATAGTACTCGCGGGTGATGCGATCTCCATCCGGCATGGCCAGGAAGGCGGACAGCTCCTCCAGGATGACGCGCTTTCGAATGTTGCGCGGGCGGCGCATGATCTCCTTGCGCACGTCATTGGTGATCATGAAGGCGGCCACATCCCGCAGTTCCTTGGCGGACTCCGGAATGAAGCTGAGTTCGAAGTGCACCACTTTTTTGGAGAGGTCCACGTTGTTCACGCCGTCGAGGATGGCCCCATAGCGTCCGTTTTTCCCCCAGGGCTCCAGCAGCATCTGCAGCAGGCCGGTGTCGGGATGCGCGCGGCGCTGACGGCTCTCCAGGTTCAGCATCTCCACAAACTGGCTGTGAGTCGGCATGTCCTCGGGCGCGATCAACGTGTACGCCATGCACATGAGTTCCCCGGTTTCCGAGGGGTTGTTCATGAAATCGTCGATCTTCCCAGGATCGAACTCTTTGCCGTTTAGATCGCGCGCTTCGCTGTCGCCTTCATAAAGAGCGTTGCTAAAATCCAGCCAAACGTCGGAGATGGTGGTGCCTCTGGGCAGGCGTCGCTCGCCCCACTCACGGCAGATGAAGCAGCGCCGCGCGGCCTCATGGCGCTGGTCGGGATGGCGCATCGACCAGCTCTCATATTGGTCGAGATAGATGCGCTCCACCTGCTTGGCGAGCAATGCTTGGCGGATGCGGTCTTTATCGAGGTCCTTTGGCGGCCCGGCCATCAAGTGGGCGACGGCGGTGGCACCGCCGAGTTGATCGGCGCTCAGAGGCAAGCCGCGGGTGTCAAAGTAGTTGAAGGTGAGCGCACCGTTCGGCTGCACGATGATCGGTTCACAGTCGTAGAGGCGCGTGAACAGGTTGTAGGAAAGGCCTTCTTCGACGATGGCCGTGAAATCAAAATAGGGTGCCGTTTGCGTCAGCAGATCGATGGTGAAAACCGATTTGCCCGCGCCTGAGGCACCAAACATGATGCCGTGTTCGGGGCGTTGCGCGCCCTTGTTGCCGACGAAGGTGACGCATCCCATCAGGGCACCGCGCGGTCCGTCGTAAAGGGCCTCAGCTTCGGCCAGATCCCCTGTGGGCGTGCTGGAGATGGGCAGCAAATCGGCCAGGTTGACGTCTTCGACGTAGAGCTTGTAGTCCTGATAGGGAGACCATGCCCAACCCGGCATGGTGAGCTGCCAGTAGTTTTTGACGGAGGTGGGAAGGGATGGCTCATAACTCTGTGAGCCCCCCATTTTGAGCATCGCATTCTTGATGGCGGACAGCTTGCTGCTGCACACTTCCTCCGATCGATCCCAGCATCGCACCACCAAGTGCATGCGATAGGGCACCACCTCGTTGGTGGCGAGCCGCCGCACGCGGGTGCGCAGCTTTTGAATGGTGGCCTCAATGGAGGCAGTGATCTTTCCACGCTCAAAACGTGCCAAGCGGCCTTCCGTCTCGATCCGGTCCTTTTCGACATCACCCGCCTCGATGTTCACCGTGATCTGGTAGTCCATGATGTCGAGCTGGGTGAGCAGCCGCGTCATGCCAATGTGGGTGAATTTGGGCATCGTCTTCAAGACGCAGACGCCCTGATAAAAGCCGTCCAATTTGAACAGCGAAGACCGCGCGCCAACCGGTGCTCCATCGCCATTGAAGCACATGTCACAGACGGACTGTGTCGGATCAAACAAGTCCTCAAGCACCACCGCTTCATTCTCAAAGGCGCTGGGATTGAAGAACCGGTAAAACTCCTGGAAGTGATCCAGGTCGGTCATCGGCGTGACGACGCCGCCCAGTGAGGTGAGTTGGCCGCGGAGGGCTTGTTCAAGTTCCGCCTGCTCGCGCTTGGCCGCCTGCAGCAACTCGTCGTAATACTGCCTGCCTGCACCCTTGGTTTTTCCACCAATTTTGGAGGTGTAGTAAAAGGTCAGATGCTCCCGCCGAAGCTGGCGCTGGCGGATCTTCCGGTCGTAACGCGCGTAACGTTCCTCCCGCGCTTTGACGGACCAGCGGTCGCCACCGAGTCGCTCCGTTTCTTCCCGATACCGCTCAATTTCACGGCGGTAGTCGCTATCGACGCTCCAGGTGACTTGCAGACGCAGTTCAGGACGCACCAGACGCAGCAGGATGCGCAGATTGTCCTCGAGGGACATCAGCCAGGAGGCATCGGTGTTTTCCGTGTCTGGCAGTTCGATGGAATAGCCCCGGCCAATGGCACCGCCTTTTTGCAATCCCCGATAGATGATCAGATCGCGATCCAGATAGGCGTCAATGAGTTTGGGCATCAGGGGGAGACGCGGTCAGGGTGGGCTCGGTGGACCTCGGCATGGACCCAGGTTTGACGGGTTCGTTCCAGGGCAGTTTCATTGGCTCCACTTGACGCGGAGAGAAGTAGTTGAGCCCCAGCAGTTTGATGATCAGCCATTCCGCCAGTTCAATGTCATAAGACTTGGGTTTCCCCTGCTTGAGCCCGAAGACATAGGCCGATACCAGCAGGATCGGCAGCGCCATGATCAGGATGTTGGCCCAAACGGGAAGGCCGAGATTGTCAACGCCTTGAGACAAGACGAGGGAGATGCCAACGGCAGCGAGCAGCAGCAGCACATTGTTCCCCTCAAAGCCCGCGAAGCCCTGGTGGGTTTCACGCCCTTCGTTGGACTCGTGATAAACGACGGTGGCCTCGTCGGTCATGGGAAGGCGGCAGAGGAGAGGGCCGCACCGGTTCCGGTGCGGCCCTTGAAGGAAGGTGAAAGTGCCTTAGTGGGTCAGTTAGAGCCGTTGAGGTCAATATCCACAGTCTGACCGGAGTTCTCGAACATGGTCTTCACAATCAACCAGGACATGCCGCCAATCACGGCACCCACCAGGCCATAAATCATGCGCTCAGTCTGCCCCATCATGAACATCACTGCGGCGAAGAGAAGACCGCCAAAAGCGAGTGTGAGTCCGACGAGATTGAGGATCTTCAGCACGGAGCCGAATGTAGTGTTGAAGTCCGCTTCATCAGCCACAAAGCGGGTGGCAAGGAAGGTCTGAAAACCCCATTGTGAGGCCTTCACGGCGGTAGTGGCGAGTGACAAGGACATGTTTTTTTGTTGTTGTTTGAGCGCCTCCCCTGAAGACCTTGATTCCGATTCGCGGACCATGGGGTGGACAGTCGGCATTTCGGGAATGCCTTCCTTTGGTTATGAAGTCCCCGATGATTTTCTTCTTTTCCCTCCAAAATTGGCCCGTAGCATGCCTTTGCCCATGATCCATTTTTCGCCTCATAGTCCCTGGCCGAGACGACTGCGCCGGAGTTTGATCGCGCTAGCCGTACTTGTTTTGATCCTCGCGATTCTTCGAGTAACCGCCCAGCGGATGGTGGTCGCTCAAGGTGGTATTGAGAGTTTTACCACCCGAGCCAAACTCAAAGGCATCGAAGTTGGAATCGGCGCTTTTCACCTCGCCAACGGAAGATATCCCACCACTGCGGAGGGATTCGAGATCATCTATACGAAGCACAAAAACCGATCTTCATTTCTAACGCAGCCAGAGCAAGATCCCACCAAAGATGGCTGGGGCCGCCGATTTAGCTACGAATGGCCGGGCACTCACAACCCAAAGACCTATGACCTTTGGTCTCGCGGTGAAGATGGTGAAGACGGCACGGAGGACGACATCACCAACTGGTGAGTTTTGCTAAACGCTCGGTTTGCGCCAGCGCTTCGGTATCTCCCCTTCCCCGACCTGACCGGGGTGCTTGCATCAGGCCGCGCTCAGCTTCATTTTAGCGCGGCGGCTTTGGCCAAACTTTGCATACAGCGCGGGTAGCAAAAACAGATTCAACAACGTCGAGGTGGCTAGGCCTCCGAGGATTACCAGGGCCAGTGGACGCTCGATTTCATTGCCTGGCACATCACCCTTCAGCACCAGAGGCAGCAGGGCCAGCGCGGCGGTGGAAGCCGTCATCAAAATGGGAATCAGGCGCTCCTCACTGCCACGCAACACCATCGCCAATCCAAAGGGCTGCCCCTCTTCCTGCTCCAGATGGCGGTAGTGACTGACCAGCAGGATGCCATTGCGCGCAGCGATCCCCAGCACGGTGACAAATCCCACCAAGGACCCCAGCGAGAGCACCCCGCCACTCCACCACGCCGCCATGACCCCGCCGATCAGTGCAAAGGGCAGCGTGAGAGCGATCAACACCACCAAACGCAGCGATTGAAAATCGGCGAAAAGAACAACCAAGATGCCCAGCACCGATGCCAACGCCAGCCAACCGAGCCGCGATTGCGCCGCCTGCCGCTCCGCCCATTCTCCGAGGATCTCGGGATGGTAGCCGCGCGGAAACGCCACCGCATTCACCTTTGTCTCAATGTCCCGCGCCACCTCTCCGAGCGCGCGACCACTGACGTTGCAAGTGACGTCGATCCGCCTCGACGCCCCCTCCCGCTTGATGGCGTTGGGCGTCGGCGTGATCACCACCTCCGCCACGTCCGCCAGCCGCACATGCCCCCCGGCGGGGGTTTCGATGAGCAGATCTCGCAGCTGCGTGAAATCGGACCGCACCTGGGGCAGGCTCCACACCAGGACATCGTGCGCGCGTTGTTCTTGAAAGACCTCCCCGACCTTGCGACCACTCACCAGGGTGGTGACCGCCTGCCGCACCTGACCCGCCGTCAGCCCATGGAGCGCTGCCGCATCGGGCCGCAACTTGACGATGATCTGCGGCAC
>JAGRPD010000205.1 GCA_020439875.1 Verrucomicrobiales bacterium | reverse complement strand
TCCGAGCAGGAGCAGCAAAACCCAAACGGCGAACAAAAAGACCAGCAGCAGCAGGGCAAAGACTCCAAAGATCAGCAGTCCATGGATCAAAAAGGTTCCGAGCAGGAGAAGAGCAGCGAGTCGAAAGAGGAATCGAAGCAAGAGGCACCCAACGAAGAAGCCAAAAACCAACTCAAAGGGCAGGAAGAACGCCAACCTCAAGCGAACGCTCAACCTTCGGGCAGCGCGGGTGAGGCCAAAGAAAACCCAGGGGCGGATGCGCCCGCAGGCGAGGTGCGTCAGGTGGGCGAAATGTCTCGCGATGAGGCGCTGCGATTGCTGGAAACTTTGGGCACCGACGAACGAGTCATCGTTCCCACTCCGCTTTCCGAACGCAATCGCGGTAACCGAGCAACCAACGGCAAAACCTGGTAAGCCATGAAACGACGACTGCTTTTTTTCATCGCTGTTGCCCTCAGTCTCTGCCACCTCACTCCGGCGGCCGAGGTTACGGCTCAGCTATCGAGCGAATCGGTGCCTGCAGGTCAGGGGGCCATGCTTTCCATCCGCATCGAAGGCGGCCGCCTGGATGCCGAGCCCACGCTGCCCGAGGTGAAGGATTTGATCCTGCAGCCGCGTGGTCAATCTCAGCAGATGCAAGTCATCAATGGCCGCATGAGTTCCTCCATCTCCTACAACTATGTGGTGGGCTCCATGACGGCGGGCACCTATCAAATCCCCCCCTTCAGCCTCAGTGTGGATGGAGAAAAAATCGAGACCACACCTCTGACGCTCACCGTGACGCCCTCTTCCTCCGCCGCACCGCAAGGCATGGGCAGCGGCAGCACTCCCCCCGAGCCCGAGGAGAACGCGGAGGATTCGGAGCGCTACGGATTTCTCACCTTCGCCATGGTGAAGAGTGATCGCCAGCATGTGTATCCGGGAGAGATCGCCCCGGTTCGCATCAAGGCCTATTTCCCCATGGGGGCCAGCGTCTCCCTGCGCAGCAAACCACGCCCAGAGGGATCCGCCTTCACCTTGCACAATCTCACTGAGGAACCGCAGCAATCTACCGAGACGGTCAACGGCAAGCCCTATCGCGTGGTGACGTGGTTTGGTGGGCTCTCCGCCACCAAGGCCGGTGAATACCCAGCCAGCATGACCTTGGAGGCCACGTTACAGTTGCGGGATCGCAACGCCTCCCGCCAGCAGCGTCCAGCTGGCTTCAACGATCCGTTTTTTGATCGCGCGTTTGGCGGTGGGTTCTTCGATGATTTCTTCGCACCCGTGGTGCAAAAAGACATCACCATCAGCAGCGAAAATCCGCCGACCTTGGAGGTGAAGGAACTGCCTCAAGAGGGCCGACCTGCAAACTTCACGGGAGCGATTGGTCAATTTGCCTTCGATGGGGTGGCGGTGCCATCCTCGATGCAGACGGGCGAGCCCACGCAGGTGCGAGCGAGTATCTCTGGCAAAGGCAACTTTGCTTTGCTCAAGCAACCGGAACCCGATTCAGCGAAGGATTGGAAGAGCTACTCGGGGCAGGACACTTTCACGCCGGGAGACGCAGCTTCGTTTGGAGGAACCAAGGCGTTTACCTTCAATCTCGTGCCGCGAACACCCGGCACGGAACCGTTGCGCCTGGGGTTTAGCTTCTTTGATCCCGATCGAGGCCAATACGTCGAGAAAAAGTCGGATCCGATCGACGTCGCGGTCACGGGAAAGGCGCTCAGCACCGAGGTGAACGAAGCTGCGACCAGCCCCAGCGCGCCGCAACCTGACACGCCGGATCTGGCTCCACTGCGGATGGAGCTGGGACCGACCTCGTCGTATCAACCGCTCACTCGCGCGGCATGGTTTGTTCCGACCCTGATCGGTTGCGGTGCGCTGACGATTCTGCTTCTCACCCTGGGCTTGAGAGCGCGGCATCGCTCCGATCCTGACCGAGTGGCGCAACGCGCCGCGCAGCAGGCCGAAGCACGCGCTTTGGCGGAGGCAGAGGCCGCCGTGCGCCAGGGAGACACGGGCGCGTTTTTGCAGGCGGCGCGGCAGGCTCTGCGGGTGCGTCTGGCTGCCGTGGATGGGGTGCGAGCCGAAGCCGTGACCTTGAACGAACTCGAGGGCCGGGTGGATACCAAAGCGCTGGAACTCTGGCGCGCCGCCGACTTGATGGACTACTCGGGAGGCACCACGGTGCGCGGCACGCTGACGGAGTGGAGCGCGGCACTGCGATCCGCCTTGGACAATCTAACATCACCCCCGACCGCTGCCTGATGCCATGAATCCTCAACTCCCATTCTCATTCCGAGGGATCCTCACCGCGCTGACTCTGGCTCTCAGCCTCGCCGCCGCACCGGCCAATGAGGCCTTTGATCGCGCCAACGCAGATTATGAGGCGGGTCGCTATCAGCAGGCGGTGGATGGCTATACGGCCTTGTTAGAAAAGGAAGGTCCGCGTGCAGCGGTGTTGCAAAATCTGGGCAGCGCCTGGTATCGGTTGGGCGACCTGGGCCGCGCGATTCTAAACTTCGAACGCGCCCAACTGCTGGATCCCAACCATGCGGCTCTGAAAGCCAACTTGAAGCTGGCGCGCGATGCGGCA
>JAGRPD010000204.1 GCA_020439875.1 Verrucomicrobiales bacterium | reverse complement strand
GGGGGGGGGGCGGGCGCGGGGCCGCGGCCGGTGCAACAGAAGGGGGGGGGGGGGCGGCGGGGGGGGGCGGTTGGGGGGGGGGGGCGGGGGCGGGGGGGCGGGGGGGCGGGCGAGGGAGCCGGAGATGCGCCCGATGCGGGCCTGGAGCAGGGGCAGCAGGACGCGCGGCTGGCCCACCTCGTGCGGGGTGATGGCGGGGAAATCCGCCAAGCTGCGAACGGCTTGATCCGGGCTGACGGTGCCTGGGAGGACGCCGATTTCACGTTCCTCGGGAGTGGGTGGAGTCCAGAGTGGGTCGGCGATGTCGGGGTGGTCGTTTTCCAAGGCCACATCGGCGGCCAAATGTTGGTTCGCATCCAGCAGAAATCGATCCGCTCCCCGATCGATCAAGTAACGCACGCAAGCGGCGTGGCCCGCCGCAGCGGCGAGGTGGAGAGCAGTGCCTGCCGTGAGGGGATCGCGGCTCCACGGATCCGCACCGCGCCGCAGCAGGAGATCGAGCGCGGGCAATTGGCCGATGCGAGCGGCCTGCAGCAGACTGCTGTCGAGAGGGCCATCAAAGCGATCCAGCAGCAGGGTCCAAAGCGCGGGTGAGTCATGCTGAAGCGCGGTGTGCAGCAGCTCTTCTTGGGTGTGGGGATCCTCCGCAGGCCAGCGCTCGATCAAGGCGCGGGCCAGGGGCTCGCTGCCTTGCTCAATGGCAACGGATAACAAGGGCGTGCCGGAGCGATCTGCCGCATCGATAGAGGCACCGTGGTCGAGCAGCCAGTGAAAGGCCTCCACCTGGCTGGCCTCGGCGGCGGCGCGCAGAGCGGTGCGGCCCGGTTCCTGAGGCGAGGCGGGCAGATCCACACTCACGCCCGCGCGGAGGAAGAGGTCGAGGGCCGCGACGTCGCCCTCGGCGGCGGCCAAGTGAAAGGAGTCTGTGGCGAGATGATAACCGCGCTGGGAAAGGTCCGTCAACGCGGCGGCCTGGGGATCGCGCTCCCGGCAGTGCGTGAGCAGCAAGGCGGCGAAAAGGCCGCTGGCGGCGATGGCCGCAGCCTTCATGTTAGATCGCGCAAATAGGCCCTCAAGTCGGGGCCGATGTCTTCCCGTTGCAAACCAAAGTGGATGTTTGCCTTGATGAAATCTAACTTGTTCCCAATGTCATGGCGACGGCCCTCAAAACGCAGACCGTGCAGCGGCTCGCGGTGCAGCAGAGCGGCCATGGCGTCGGTGAGCTGGATCTCGCCACCGCGTCCAGGCGGCGTGCGTTCGAGTTCCTCGAAAATGCCGGGAGACAAGACGTAGCGAGCGCTGACGGCCAGTCGGGAGGGAGCCTGCTCAGGCGTGGGTTTTTCCACAAACTGTCGCGCTCGCAGCACGCCGGGTGCGATTTCTTCGCCGCCGAGGATGCCGTAGCGGCTGACTTTTTCTTCGGGCACTTCCTGCAGCGCCACGGCGGAGCCACCATGCTGCTCCACCAGATCCGCCAGCTGTCGGGTGACGGGGCGGGAGGCGTCCTCGCTGGTGACGACGGTATCACCGAGGAGGACGGCAAAAGGCTCGTCGCCCACGTGGTGACGCGCGTGCAGGATGGCATCTCCCAGGCCGCCCATGCGCTGCTGCCAGACGAAGTGCAGGCGGGCCATGCCGCAAAGCTCGCGCAGGCAGGTCAGCTCCTCGGTTTTGCCTTTGGCTTCCAGCTCGCTTTCGAGATCGGGCGCGGCGTGGAAGTGCTCTTCGAGCGCGCGTTTGGAGCGGGAGATGACGAGCACGATGTCGGTGATGCCGGAGGCGACGGCTTCCTCCACCACGTACTGAATGACGGGCCGATCCACCAGGGGCAGCATCTCTTTGGGCACGGTCTTGGCGATGGGCAGGAAGCGCGTGCCGTAACCGGCGGCTGGGATGACGGCTTTGCGGACGATCATAGGGTGCGGAGGGGAGGAAAAATGCGTCGGCTAGACGGCAGAAGCGGCGGCGGCAGGCGTGGCCGCTGGGCTGGCAGGCAGAATGTCAGGTCGGAGCACCACCATGTCCATCGGCTCCAGCGTGGCGCGCAGTTTTTCAAACATCGCCTCATCCTCGTAGGTGCCGACGATGGCACCGCCTGATCCGGTGAATTTGGCGCTGGCTCCGCAGCTGCGTGCGGCCTCCACCATGTCGATGTTGCCTTGACTGAGGTTGTAGAGCCGACGCCGCAGATCGAAGTTTTCGTTGAGCAGAGGTCCGATCTCGCGCCCGCGTCCGGCCACGATCATATCCCGCACGCGTTGGGCCAGTCCGGCCCAATGGTACATGGCGCTCACGACATCGCGCTCACCGCGCAGCCAGCGGCCGCGGATGTCATTGTGGAAAACCTCCGTGCCCTCACTGAGGCGGGTGGTGTAGGCCACGTAGAGCGGCGGCAGGAGAGCGGGATCCAGCTCCTCGTAGGCTCCGTATCCGCGCTTCTCCATGGCTGCGCGATTGAAGTCCATGAACACCGCGCCTTCATAGGCCTGGATGACGCGATCTTGCAGGCCCGCTGGGATGCCGAGTTCGTCGTTTTCCACCGCGAGCACGAGGCCGGGCAGGATGTGATTGGGGATCTTCACTTCGTAAAACGCCATCAGCGCCCGCCAGCAGGCCGTAATGATGGCGCTGGATCCTGCCATGCCAACCTGCGGCGGCACGTCGCTGGCGTAGCGCAGGGTGAAGTTGCGATCATGCAGGCGGATTTTTTCACGCTCACAGTAATCGTGAAAACGCTTCACGCTGGCCTTCAGCAGGCGGATGCCGCCGTAGTAGCCAAACTGCCGCACGTCCGACGCCAGTGCGCTCAGACTGCGGAAGGTGGAGTGGTCTCGTTCATTGGGCTCGATGTGCAGCTCCGGCGTCTCATACAGCGTCACCTCCGCCCAGTGATTGCGGACGATGAAGGAGATGGTCTTGCCATAGTAACCGTCGGACGGATTGCCGATGAGTCCGGCGCGGGCGTAGGCTCGGGTGGTGATGAGCATGACGGGTGAAAAAGGAGGTGAGGAAGCAGGCTCGAGGGAGATCAGCCAAAGAAGGACACAGAGATTTTTAGCGCACGACTCGGGCCGGGATCTCGCGCCAGCGTCCCTCGGTGAATTCTCGCTCCGTGAACAGCCAGATGAGCACCGGGTGGCGCTCCCAAAAGTCCGGCTCCTTCACCGTGCGACGGGCGATATCCACCCGCGGCTGGTCGGCTCCCGAGGCCTGACTGGAAATTTCCTCCACCGGCAGACTCAACGCGGCGGCAAGGTGATCGATGAATCCGCCACCGCTCGCATGCATGGAGCCTCCGCTGTGAAACACCTGGCAATGGCTGTCGCCCATGACCAGCACCGGCGAGCTGCCTGTGGTCGCGGGTGCGACGGTGGTGAGGGGCAGTGTCTCAGCGGGCAGGCTAGCTTTTTCCTCGGCGGTCAGTAGATCGCCGTGGAAGGCCAGGTCCTCGGGTGCGGAGACGGTAAAGGCCGTCGGGTCTGCTCCTCGCACCGCAGGCTCGTCACTGATGGCTTCTGCCACCGCGCGGGCAGCCAGAGCGGCTCCGTGAGGCGACCAGTGGGAATCCGTGGCACAATAAAGCGCACGGTCCGGCTGCGCGGCGCGCTCGTTGAGGTAGAGCGCCGTGAGATCGATGACATGTGCCCCGGCCTTTTCCAGCTCGGGCAAAAACGCCGCCAAAGTCGAAGCGGTGGGCGCGGGCAGATTGGCATCGAGTTTTTGAGGTTCGAGAGCGGCCTTGGCGGGGACCGGCACCATCCACACCGTCACACCCAGGTCTTTCAGTGCGGAGATGTAGGCGGTGATGACGGGCAGGGGATCGGTGCCCTCGACGTTCGCGGCTGACCGATCGATCTGGCTGAGGTCTCCCTTGCCCAGATGGCGCAGTTCTTTGACCAAAAATCGCCAAGGCTGCTCGGCTCCCGGGAGGCTGGACTGATCGGCGTGCTCCGCAGCCAGCGTAGCGGCGCGGGACGTCAAATCCTCAGCCACCGTGGAGCCGACGCTCAAGGCGATCGCTGCGGCCAGGAGGGCGTGGCGAGGGGAGAAGCGGAGGGGTTGGAAATTTCGCATGAGGCAATCCCTACCATAATGGCTAAAGGGTGGGGGGCGCAAGGTCGTACCAAGGCTGGAGGTCGAAGGCGGTGGTGTCGTCGAGGGTGCGCTCGTTTTGCAGCTCGGGATGATCCTCGACGGGTTCGAGCGTCAGTTCGATCGAGTCGCCCACTTCCTGCGGCACCTGGGTGAGCCGCAGATCCATCATGGCCCAGCGCCGCACCAGGATGCGTGGCTCGGCGTAGCTGCCCTGCAGCACCTGTTCCACCTCGAAAACTTGAGCGATCATGGCGCGGGTGTAGGGATCGATGCCCTCCGCCGTGGGCGGAGGCGTCGTCTCCACCAGCTTGCCACGGAGTCGGACGCGATTTGGATCGGGCTTCGCCGCCTCCGCATTGCGCGGTTTCCAGAAGGCGGCATTGCTTTGGATGACGGACAAATCCAGCACCGCAGGGTAAAATGCCACCCCCCACAGTCTTCCACCCACATCGGCCCCACCCGCCTGCAGGGTGGCGATGGCTGCATCGCGCTGGACCGCCGTGGCCGCTCCCAGCGCCGTACCGTCTCGGAACCATTGCGCCTGACCCTGCCGCACTGTGAGCGTGTAGTGGCCGCTGCTGAGGGGCGCGTCACTGAGCTTCGTGCCATTCAGGGTCGCAGAGCCCTGGGTGGAGGCTAAGGTCCATCCCGGCCATTGCAGCAGCGGTCCCGTCGCGTCTGCTCGTGGGGGAGTAGGCAGGCTCAACTCCACCGTGAAGCCCGCCGCCGAAGCCTGCCAGTGCGGGGTCAGCTGCTTCTGCGTGATCGCTTTGGCGACAAACGCGCCTCCCTCCAGCCGCATCTCCTGGTGGCGATCAAACAACGCCGTGCCTTGAACCTCCAGCGCGCAGTCGATGCGCTCGCCCGCCGCTGAACGCACCACATTTTCGTCGGCACGATCTTTCCAGGCAAAAAAGGCCTCTGCCCCAGTCGGGGGCCAGTCGGTCTGCGCCGCGCTGAATTGGGCCGCACCCTGGGCAAAGTCCGCCAGACGGGCGGTCTCGCCCCCGTCAATCCACACATCCGGGTAGGCATCCACCGAGTCATTGTCAGTCAGCGTCACGCTGGCCTCGATGCCCTTCAAATCGGCTCGCAGCTTGGCGATCACCACCTCCGCCGTCAATCCCCCCTTGCCGATGGTGCTCTCGTTGTGCCCCGTCTTTTCAGCCATGTAGGGACCTGTCAGCGTGATGAAACGCGGATGATTGCTCCAACGCGGATGATAAATCTCGCCCTTTTCCAGGCCCGAGATCTCCTGAAACCCCAGTGTCCAAGGCTGCTTCGGAGCCGCCGCTCGCTGCAGGGTCACATGCCGATGGCTGCCGTCCAGCATCCACGAGACGTAGCTGTCATCGGGAGCCATGCCCGCCCAGCAGCCCATCATCGTCGGTTGAAAATCCGGTGACTTGCCCGACCACACAAACTGTCCTCCGTTCGGCCAGGGCGTTTGGCCGCAGGCTCGGGTGCCATCGCGAGAGAGCTGGATGTTGTCGGGAGATACCTGGGTCGCATCCCACACCGTCTCCACCGCTCCAGGCTCATCCAGTGGGAAACGCGTCAGACGATTCGCCGCAAAGGCGATGCGGTGCGTCGGCGGCACATCGGCGGCGGCATACACCCAGTCGCGGCCCGTGGCAGGGTCGCGCCACACGTCCACTGCATAGCCGTGGCCGATCTCTTCGGGCTCCGAGCCATTCCAGTCGGTTATGAGGATGGTCAAATCGTACGTTTTGACGCCCTTCTTGTCCCGCTCGATCTGCTTGCGAGTGAAGACGATCTTTTCCCCATCGGGCGTCAGCAGGGGACGGGAAAAGTTCTTTTTCCCCGGACGTATGACCCGCACGCCCCTTCCATCGCGGGTATCGATCCCCGCCAGCTCGTGGCTGGAACCGCTGGTGTAGGGATCTGGAGAGCCGGTGCCCAAATGATGCGCCCAGACCGCCCGCGTAGGGCCGCCCGTCACCGCCTCCACCGCGCGGGAGAGATCGTCAGCAGGCGCATCCAGCAGCTGGCGCGGCCTCGCAGCGGGCGACTTCCCGCCGCCCTCTTCTTGATCGCAGGCGGTCATAGCCAGAGCTAGGCAGGCCATCGTCAGCAGGCGGAGAAAAGGAGGGCGTGAGGGAAAAAACGGATCGAAAAAGGACATGATGGAAGGGGCCAGCGTACTCGCGCTGGGTGGATTCTCAACTCCAGCCTCCTCCCCCCACCCGGCCATTTCGCGGTTCAGGACCGGGCGGCCGGTGGATCGGCTCGGAGGGGATCTGGGTGAGAGTGCACTATTATAGAGGGATGAATGGATCGCGGGAAGGGGGGTGACCCTCGGGAGGGAGGCGTTCCCCGAGCGAAGGATGCGAAAAAAAGTGGCCCAGCTCAGCGGATTGTGAAAAATTGAGTTGTCGCTTGCGACCTCATTCGGTAGAACTGAGACTTCTTCGCTTAAATCGCTTCAAAATCATGGTCTGGAAAATTCTCTCTGGTATCTCCGCAGCCTGCCTCGCCGGTTCGGCCTATTTCGCGTGGGAAAACCAAAACCAACTCAAAACCGAGAAAATGCGTCGGACCTGGGCCGAGCAGAACTTGGCTGAGTTGGAAACCAAGAACAAGGAAGCGGCGGACACCAAGGACCGCAAAACCACCCAAGTGGCGCAGCTGGAAAAAGACCGCGATGCAGCCAAAGAGGACGTGGTGGAGGCTACCGCCGAGGCTCAGCAGAAAGAGCAGGAGTTGGCCCTGGCCAAGAGCACCCTGGACCAGCTGTCTCAGCAAGTCGCCACGCTGAACAAGAAGATCGAAGACGCGGGCGATATCAAAAAGCTGCTGGCTCAGGTCGAGACGTTGAAGGCCGATCAAACCGCCGCAGAGGGCGAGCTGGCCAACAAGGATCAGCAGTTGGCCAGCGCCAATTCGCGGGTCGAAGCGCTGCTCACCCGCAAGTCCAATTTGGAAGACACCATCGAGCGCATGACCCGTGGCGTGGTGGATCCAGAGTTCCAGGCCCGTGTTTCAGGCGTCTTTCCTGAGTGGGGATTTGTCGTGCTCAACAAAGGCAACAGCCAAGGTGCCTTCGCCAACGCGCTGCTCGAGGTCAAGCGTGGGAACGATGTCGTCGCCAAACTCCGCATCAAGAACGTGGAGCCGTCCATTTCTGTAGCCGATGTGGTGGAAGGTAGCTTGACCGAAGGTGAGGTTGTCCGCACTGGAGACCTCGTCGTTGCAGACGCCGCCGCTGCCACCGCCGAGTTGGAAAGCCGCGGAAAAAATGCCACTCCCTCCACCACCGATGGCAGCACTCCGGCCCCAGAAAGCCCCACTCCTACGCCGGACGCGGCAGCACCCATGAGCAGTGATCCTTTCGGTGGCGGCACCCCTGCTCCCGCAGCTCCTGCTGGCGGAGCCCCGATGAATGGCGATCCCTTTGGAGCCCCCACACCCGCCCCAGCAGCAGGTGCGGCACCGATGAACTCGGATCCCTTCGGCTCCTCCACGCCCACCACACCGCCGCCCAAGACGGCTGATCCCTTCGGTAACTAAAAGCCGCCCGCCTCTTCTTCTCCTCCCGATTTAAAAACCGATTTTTGACCCGATTCCATGATCAAGGTTCTCTTTATTCTCAGCGCTGTCCTGATGGGACTGGCCACGTTCTACGCCTACATGAACGGACGCAATCTTGCTTCCATCCGTGAAGAACGCGCCACCAACAACCAAACCATCAAAGTGCAGCTCGGCCAGTTGCAGGGTGCCGTCGATGAAATCACCGCTCTCAACAGCGACGTCAAGCGCGTCAGCGGCGAGCTGGATGTGGAGATGGAGAAGCTCAAGGATCAAAAGAACAAGAGCAGCCGCGCCGATGGTGAGATCAAGCGTGTCCAGGAAGAAACTGAGGCCAACAACACCAAATTGGCCGCTTTGAAAGAGGAATTGGGCAAGTTGCCGCCCGATGTGAAGCCCGAAACCCTGGTGGAAGACCTCAACCGCATCAAACAGAAGATCGCTGAGCTGAAGGCAAGTTCCGACGTCAAGCAGCAAGAGGTCGATACCGTCGTGAAAAAAGCCACCGGCCTGCAAACCGTGGTGGACAATATCGATCGCAAGATCGAGGAGCGAAAGCTGGCGTTTGATCGCAACAGCATGGAAGCCAACGTGGTGGCGGTGAATACAGACTGGGGTTTCGTGATCGTGAACGCAGGCAAGCCGGAGGGCATCGATCCCTCCACCAAGCTGCTCGTGGTTCGTGGTACCCAGACCGTTGGCAAGCTGAGCATCCTCAGCGTGGACGGTTCCCGCACCATCGCCAACATCTTGGAAGACACCATTCCTCCCGGCTTGAGCATTGCTCCTGGCGACAAGGTGATCTTGGAAAACCTCTATCAGTAAGGCTCACCGCATTTTGATGCCTCAAAGTGGGGCTTCCGAGTGATGGAACGGAATGCTCTTTTCCTGATAAGAGCGATTGAACCCCTTCGTTGCGAACTCATGGCCAAATTTTTTCGCTTCAGCACACTCGCCCTTCTGGCGGCTCTCAGCCTCGGCTTCACCGCCTGTGAGACGCAGTCCACAACGGCTCAAGTTCACAAGAAGCGCAAGCCGGTGCCTCCAGGTTCGGATTCGAACCTGAGCAGCCTGCCTTGGAATCGCCCCCCTTCTTGGGAGGGAAGTGCCCGCTATGGCTCCATGATGCCGCAGAGCCGCTAAGCCGTCTCAGCGCTGCCAAGCCACCCTGTCGGCGGGTCGGTCGGTTCAACGTTTATTTTAGCCTCCTTCCTCCTCATGCCGAGCCCACGAGTGGATGCCTTGTTGAAAGACAAGAAAGTCTCCCGCTACCAAGAGTTCCTGCTGGAGAGAGAAGAGTTGATGCGTCACAAATGGATCATGAGCGAGTCCCATGGTCGTGATGTCGGCTTTGAAGTCGCCCTTACCGATTGGGTCCAGCATCATCGGCACCAATGGAGATCCGAGCGCAACGCCAAGTTGTCAGCGGATTGATGCGGCCTCCTCGGGACGCGAAACAAGCCAGTGCAGCCTAGGCGTTCACCCTCATGGGCCAGACGCCGTGGGAGGAGCGATCTCACGGCCCCAAGCATCGGGTTTTCGATCAGCGCGATCCGATCCTCCAGACGTTTGACTTGAGGGATACGGACCTAGGGGCCTGGAGCTCTCCCGGCGGAACTGTAGCTGCGGGCAATGACCGCAGGGGTGGTGCGGGGAATGCGGGTCGATG
>JAGRPD010000203.1 GCA_020439875.1 Verrucomicrobiales bacterium | reverse complement strand
AAGGACAAGAGCTTCACCTTCATCACCAAGCAGCCGCCCGCTTCGGTGCTGCTGAAAAAAGTCGCCAACATCGCCGCAGGCTCCGGGGAACCGAACAAGAAAAAAGTCGGTACCATCACCAAAGCGCAGCTGTTGGAAGCGACCAAAATCAAGTTGGAAGACCTCAACACCACGGATCTTGAAGCGGGCTCCCGCATCATGGCCGGAACCGCCCGTCAGATGGGCCTGGAGATCGCTGACTAAAACCTCTTAACCCCTGGCAGGAGAGCCCGCAGAGGGCTCGCCACCACTGCAAACCATGCAAGCAAGAAGCAAGCGCTACAAAAAAGCTGCCGAGATGATCCCCTCCGGCAAGCTGTTCTCCCTGGAAGAGGCCGCCACTCTGGTGCGCCAGCTCCCGGGAACCAAGTTCAACCAGACCGTGACCCTCTCCTTCAAAATGGGTGTGGATCCGCGCAAGTCCGACCAGATGGTGCGGGGCACCTGCCCGCTGCCTCACGGCTCGGGTAAGTCCGTCCGCGTCGCCGTCTTCGCCCAAGGTGCTGCCGCTGAGGCCGCCAAGGAAGCCGGAGCCGAAGTCGTCGGTTACGAGGATCTCATCGCCAAAGTGAAGGCGGGAGAGATGAATTTCGATGTCGCCATCGCCACTCCCGCTGCGATGGCGGAAGTGCGGAAACTGGGTAAGCAACTCGGACCTCGCGGCCTGATGCCCAATCCGCGGACTGGCACCGTGACGGAAGACGCCGCTGGTGCGGTCAAAGCCGTCAAAGCCGGTCGGGCCGATTTCAAACTCGACAAAAACGGCAACATCGCGGCCGCCATCGGTAAGGCCAGCTTTGAACCCAACGCCCTTTCGGAAAATGGTTCCGCTTTGATCGACGCCGTCGTTCGTGCGAAACCCGCCTCCGCCCGCGGCAAATACGTGCAGTCCATCACGCTGGCTGCCACCATGTCCCCCCCGATCCGGATCGATACCGGACTCTACGTGAAGAACTAAACCCCTGACGCCTTGACCCAAGATGAAAGCTGAAAAGACGCTGTTGATTGAAGAGGTGCTCCGCCGGGTGAACGCCTCCCCGTATTTGTTCGTGGTGGATTACACCGGACTGACCGTGCACAAATTTGCCGAGTTGCGCAAGCGCCTCGCGGCCTGCGAATCCCAGATCCACGTGTACAAAAACACGTTGGTGAAAAAAGCCGCTGAAAAGGCAGGCTATCCGGAAGACCTGGGTGCCGTGCTCGTCGGCCAGACCGCCGTTGTCGCTGGTGGTTCCGACGTCTGCGCCGCAGCCAAGGTGATGAAAACCTTCGCGGACGAGTTCAATAAACCCCAGATCCGTGCGGGAGTTTTGGATGGAGCCTTCTTGGATGAAGCCGCCATCAAAGCACTCGCCTCGCTGCCCTCTCGGGAGGTCCTGCTGTCCAAACTGCTCGGCGTCCTCCAGGCCCCGGCCAGCCAGCTGGTCCGCCTGCTCAACGAGCCCGCCGCCAGCCTGGCGCGTGTGCTCAAGGCCAAGAGCGAAGTCGGCGCGTAACTCACTCTACCAACCCTTTGACCAGATGGCCCCGCTCGTCGGGGCCTGAACCCAACACCCAATGGTTCCTCGCCGGATGACAGGCTTGTCTTCTTAAACCCACCGATGCTTCGGAAAGCGGCGATACCGACCCTCCTATTATGGCAGACCTAGACAAAATCGTTGAAGAATTGAGCGGCTTGACCGTCCTGGAAGTCGCTGACCTCGTGAAAGCTCTCGAAGAGAAGTGGGGCGTGAGCGCCGCTGCTCCTGTGGCCGCTGTGGCCGTTGCTGGTGGTGACGCCGGTGCCGCTGCTCCCGCCGAAGAGAAAACTGAATTTGACGTCATCCTCACCGATGCCGGCGGTAACAAAATCGCCGTCATTAAAGAGGTGCGTGGCGTGGTGCCTGGCCTCGGCCTGGCCGACGCGAAGAAACTCGTCGAGAGCGCTCCTCAGCCTCTCAAAGAGGGTGCCAAAAAAGAAGAAGCCGAAGAGATCAAGAAGAAGCTCGAGGCTGCTGGCGCCAAAGTCGAGATCAAGTAACTGTTCCCCGGTCACCCGGGCCGCCTTGGTTGCGGCTCGGGTCACCGGTTTTTCCTCTTTTTTCCAAAACCTGAGTCCGGCAGAAGCCAGCCGCCTTCTTTCGGACTCAGTTTTTCAAGTTCCCTGAAGCTACCGCGCCACTTTGCTCTTCCTGTTTTTCTCGCTGATCACCAGCCACCATCGCCTGACACGTGCCATCCTGCCTCCCCGGTTCCGTTGCGGAAGGGGAAGGCGCGGCGCGTGTCCCTGCGTACTGCTCCCAGGAGTGCCCCTTTCCCTGATCGAGATCCCCGCCAACGCCCACTCCTCGCCGAGCCACCGGCGCTTCTGTCAGGGAAACCGGAGCCACGCTCCACTTCCACCCGTTCTCCGCTAGTTGCCAACCCTCCTCCCATTCCCTACTATGTCCGAGCGCACTAACTTTGGCAAAATTCACGAAGTCTCCGAGCCGCCGAATCTCATCGAGATTCAGCTCCGGTCCTATGAGGAGTTTCTGCAACGCAACATCTTCGCCGCGAAACGCACAGCCGTCGGTTTGCAGTCCGTTTTCCAAGAGGTCTTCCCCATCGATAGCTACGACAACAAGATGACGCTGGATTTCGTGCAGTACGAAATCGGTGATCCGAAGCTGTCCGCGCTGGAAGCCATTCGCGAGGCTGAAACGTATAGCGCACCGCTCTACGTCACCTTTGAACTGCGCGATGAAGCCGGTGCCAAGCAAGAGCGGGTTTACATGGGCGAGATCCCGCTGATGACGGCGCGGGGTACCTTCGTCATCAACGGAGCTGAGCGCGTGGTCGTCAGCCAGCTGCATCGCTCCCCAGGGATCAACTTTGAAACTCAGATGCACCTCAACGGCCGCTGGCTGCACGGCTTCCGGATCATCCCGGACCGCGGCACCTGGTTGGAGGTGCAGTTTGATACCAACGACCTGCTCTACGTCTATCTCGACCGCCGCCGCCGCCGCCGCAAGTTTTTGGCCACGACGCTGCTCCGCGTCATTGGTTTCCCGACGGACGAAGACATCCTCAAGCTGTTTTACAAGATCGAGGACCTGAAGGTCAAAGACGGCATCGCCGAGGAGGAGCTGGCTGAGAAGATGCTCTACAAGGACATCCTCGATGGTGAGCTGATCGTGGCTCGCGCGTACGAGCCCTTGACTTCGGGCGTCATGCGTCAACTCAAGGAGCTGGGCCACAAGAGCATCAAAGTCATCACCGGCAGCCCGGATGACCTGCTCATCACCTCCCTGCGCAAAGACACCGCGCCGGATGAGGAGGAGGCGCTGAAGGAAATCTACCGCCGTCTGCGTCCGGGAGATCCGCCAACGGTGCCAAACGCGCGTGCTCTGGTGAAGCGCCTGTTCTTTGATCCGAAGCGTTATGATCTGACCCGCGTCGGTCGCTACAAGATCAATCAGAAGCTGGGTCTGAAAGTCGATTCCGATACCCGCATCCTCACCGCTGAGGACGTGGTCTCCGCGATGCGTTACCTCTTCGGTCTGCGTGCGGGAGAGGGTCTGCTGGATGACATCGACCACCTCGGCAGCCGCCGCGTGCGTGCGGTGGGTGAGCTGCTGGCCAATCAGTGCCGCGTGGGTCTGGCCCGCACGGAGCGTTTGGTGAAGGAGCGCATGACGTTGTTTGACGCCACCATGGACACCATGACGCCGGCCAAGCTCGTCAACCCCAAAGCCCTCAGCGCCGTGGTGCGTGACTTCTTTGGTCGCAGCCAGTTGAGCCAGTTCATGGACCAGACCAATCCGCTGGCCGAACTGACCCACAAGCGTCGTCTGTCCGCCCTCGGGCCTGGCGGTCTGAACCGTGACCGCGCGGGATTCGAAGTGCGGGACGTGCACCCTTCTCACTACGGACGGATTTGCCCGATTGAGACGCCGGAAGGCCCCAACATCGGCCTCATCAACTCTCTCTCCAGCTACGCCCGGATCAACGAATTCGGCTTCATCGAGACGCCTTACCGCCCGGTGAAAGACGCGGTGGTGTCCAACAAGGTGGACTATCTCACCGCCGATCAGGAAGAGCATCACTACATCGCTCAGGCGAACAACCTGCTGGATGAAAATGGCCGCTTCACGCAGCCGAAGGTCACGGTGCGGTATCGCGGAGAGTTCCTCGAAGTGGATCCGTCCGTGCCCACGCTGATGGACGTCTCGCCCAAGCAGTTGGTCTCCGTTGCTGCTGCGCTCATTCCGTTCCTCGAGCACGATGACGCCAACCGCGCTCTGATGGGATCCAACATGCAACGCCAGGGCGTGCCGCTTCTCGAAGCTGAGGCACCGCTCGTCGGCACGGGCATGGAAGGCAAGGCGGCCCGCGATTCCCGCGCCGTCATCGTTGCCGATGCCAATGGCACCATCGCAGCCGCCACAGCGGATGTGATCATCATCACCAAGGATGGCAAACTGCCCACCACGGACTCCAAATTCCTGGCAGATCCAGTCCACGCCGTGAAGACGGATGAGGACAAGGGCACCTACGTCTATGAGCTGCGGAAATTTGGCCGCTCCAACGCAGGCACCTGCATCAACCAGCGCCCGCTGGTGAGCACCGGTGAAAAGGTGAAAAAAGGCCAAGTGCTGGCCGATGGACCCTGCACCGACAACGGCGAACTCGCGCTCGGCAAGAACGTGCTCGTCGCGTTCATGTCCTGGAACGGATACAACTTTGAGGACGCCATCGCCATCTCGCAGCGCGTGGTGAAGGAGGACATCTACACCTCCATCCACGTCGACGAGTTCGAGATCGGCGCCCGCGACACGAAGCTGGGTCCAGAGGAAATCACCCGCGACATTCCGAATGTCGGCGAAGAGGCTCTCAAGGACCTCGGACCTGACGGGGTCATCCGTGTCGGTGCGGAAGTGAAGCCGGGCGATATCCTCGTGGGCAAGATCACTCCGAAGAGCGAAACCGAACTGGCTCCCGAAGAACGTCTTCTCCGCGCCATCTTCGGAGAAAAGGCCGCCGACGTGAAGGACACCTCCCTTCGTGTGCCCTCGGGCTGCACCGGCATCGTCATGGATGTCCGGGTTTCCTCGAGGAACGCCTCCAGCAAGGAGCGCCTCGATCCGAAGGAACAGCAGAAGCAGCAGAAGCAGATCATCGAGGAGCACAAGCGCCGCCACGAGGAACTCACCGAGCAGCTTACCGAGAAGCTCTCCGACATTCTTCTCGGCGAGAAGATTCCCCTCGACGTGGTCAACGGACGCACCGGTGAAATCCTCGTGCCCGCCAACAAGAAGATCACCAAGACCCTTCTTCGGAAGCTTGCCGACAACTACTCGAACATCGAGATCGACCCCAGCCCGATCCGCAACAAGATCCTCGACATCGTCGCGAGCTACGAGCAGAAGTTCGCCGATATCGACCTCGAGCGGGAACGCCAGCTCGACCGGATCGAATCCGGTGACGAGGTCGACCCCGGTGTCATCAAGCAGGTCAAGGTCTACGTGGCGAAGAAGCGGAAGCTCTCCGTCGGTGACAAGATGGCCGGCCGCCACGGCAA
>JAGRPD010000202.1:398-4035 GCA_020439875.1 Verrucomicrobiales bacterium | reverse complement strand
TGCCCCCGCCTACAGAGCCCGCCCCTCCGGCACTGCGGGTTCACTGCCCCCGCCTACAGCCCCCGCTCCTCCGGTGCCTCGGG
Source organism: Verrucomicrobiales bacterium (assembly GCA_020439875.1). GTDB lineage: Bacteria > Verrucomicrobiota > Verrucomicrobiia > Verrucomicrobiales > Verrucomicrobiaceae > JAGRPD01. The sequence goes on along the minus strand of JAGRPD010000202.1, from coordinate 3,952 downwards.
GTCACGATCCGACGCCGACGCGAGCCGACTGAACGCTCTTTCCCCGGCCTTGACCTAGCCCAGGCTTCATCGCAGCTTGGCAGCCTGCGTCTCATGTCCCCCGCCCCACCCGCCGCTCCACCCTCCGCCACCCGCGCTGCCTGCTTGGGGCCAGACGGCAGCTTCTCTCATCTGATTGCCGAAATGCGCTTCCCAGGTCTGCCGGTGGAGACGCTCTCCAGCATCGCCGAGGTGTTTGATCGCGCTCAGGCAGATCCTCACACCGTCGGCATCGTGCCGATTGAAAACTCGTCCGGCGGTTTCATCATCGACACCGTGGATCGTCTCATCGCCGATGGCGGAAACCTCTACATCCAAGAGGAACTGACCCTGGATGTGAAACTGGCGCTGCTCGGCCATGCCGACCCGACCGTGGAGGTCATCTACTCCCACTCCATGCCGTTTTTTCACGCCGACGAGTGGCTGCGCCAGCACTACCCAACGGCGCGGCGCGTGGCCAAGCCCAGCACCGCCGTGGCCGCTCAACTGGCGGCGGCCGAGCCAGGCGCAGCCGCCATCGGCCCCCGCCAAAATGCACGGCGCCACGGGCTGGAGGTGCTGCACTACCCGATCGCGGGTGAGGTGCCGAACATGACGCAGTTTTTTGTCATCAGCCATCAGCCTCCCACCCCGGACGCGACCCAAAACCGCTCCGCCTGGGTGGTGGATCTGGCGGATCGCCCCGGCAGTTTGTGCCTGTTTTTGACCCCCCTGAGCCAGCGCGGCATCAATCTCAAACGCCTTGAGTCCCGCCCCATCCGCGGCCAGCCGAATCAATACCGCTTTTATATTGAGATTGAAGGCAGCCAAGCCCAATCTAACGTCCAAGCCGCCCTCGACCAAGCCCGCTCCGACGGTGCCAGCCTGCGCTGTTTGGGAGCCTACACCAGCGGCCTCACTTTTGTCTCCTAAGTTTTCCCACGCCCCCCCTGTCTCCATGTTCTCCGCCCGCACCGTCTCCTTCGCCGCCACCGCGTTGATCGCCCTGCTGCTCAGCTCCTGCGCCACGGATCATCGCTACGATAAGCTCATCGCCGCGCGTCGGCTGGCCATCCAGGCTGAGCCTCCTGGTGATTACTACATTGGACGGCGGTTTTACATCGAGCACACCCAGTTTTGGGGATACCTGCGTCGGCCGGGACAGTCCTGGGACACGGCCAAACTCGTCATCTTCAACGAAGACCGCCAGCACGCGCCGGATCGTTTGCAGGAGGTGCCCGATGGTCTCGGCAATGCCCACGGTTACGATCACAATCAGGAATACCGCATCTGGGGCAGTTACACGGGCCGCCGCATTTACGATCCCAACAGCAATCTCTTCCTGCTGGAATTCAAGCTGGAGCGGGCGGAGCTGCGCAATCCCTCACCGGGCTGGCTGTTCACGCCCAAGGAGCGCTTCAACGGCAATCAACTGCTGCGCAACGAGCCCGACGCTCTGCCCTGAACCGCCGCACCCGCTGCGGTTTGCTACTTCCGGCTCAGCCGATAAAACAGCACGGATCCGATGCCCAAAAACAGCACGTTGGGCAGCCACATGAGCAGTTGCGGGTATTTGCCGGGATCACCAGAGACGATGTCTCCAAAAATGATGAACCCCATGTAAACCAGTGCGGTCACGAGGCTCAGCGCGAAACCCACGGAGGTCTCCCGTCTCTGCGCCGTCACACCCAGTGGGATCCCCACCAAAGCAAAGGTCAGGCAGGCGAGCGAGAAGCTGTAGCGCTTGTTGAGTTCGGTCACGAATTCACTCTTCAACGAAGGCTCCACCGGAACTCCGTTGGATTCCCCCGCACCCACCGCCGTCCAAAGTTCATCGGTGGACATCATGCTGGCATTCACCCGCTCCAGCTTCTCCTTGAGCTTCGAGAGGGGAAAAACAAACACGGTGGACTTCAATTCCGTGAACATGGAGCCCCGAATGCTGCCGTCTTCACCGTAGTCCGGTGACTCCATCACCGCGCCATCCAGCTGCAGTTGAAAATCCACCACACCGGGATCAATGACCAGCTCACCGCTCTTGGCCCGGATGGTACTGGCGGTCCGCAGCCCATCCAGACGCACGATGTGCAGATCCTCCAAGTGATTGCCTTCCCGCTTGCCGGTGTAAATGCGGAAACCGGGAAATCGCTCCAGCACCTTGCCCGCCTGAAACAGCGAGGCCGGATCCTCCGTGGCCTGCTCGTAAAACAGCGTCTTCATGCGGTTCTTCGCGGTCGGAGCCACGTCCACATTCACCCAAAAACACACGGCGCTGAGGATCGCCGCCAGCAGAAAAACCGGCAGGCAAATGCGCGGCATCGACCAGCCCGTCATCCGCAGAGACACCAATTCGTTGTCGGCCGACATGCGGCCAAACACCAGCAGGATGGACGTCAAAAAGGCCCACGGAATGGTGAAGGTCAGTGAAAATGGGATCACCAGCCCAATGAATTTCAAAACGAAGGCCAGCGGCAGATCGGTGCCGCCGAGCAGCTGGTCCAGCTTTTTATACACGTTTCCCAGCACCATGACCCCGCTCAGCACCACCACACCCGTGAGTGTGGCCAGCCCGACCTGGCGGCCGATGTAGCGATCAAATATGCGGAGAATCATGCGTCAGTCGCGCAACCAAATCCCGGAACGCCTGCTTTGCAAACGCCACCTGCACACCATCGTGGTCAGCGGGTGCGTCAATCCTGGAAGCGGATCACGAATTCACCGCTTTTGGCGAGGTTGAAGCGGTCCCGAGCTTCCACCTCCAGGTAGCCAATGTCCGTCTCAATCCAGGACAACTGCCGCAGCAACGCATCCCGTTCCGCTTTGAGCACGACGCCGTCCTCCCGCAGCGCATCCACATGGCGGCGCACCGCGTTTTGCTCCTCCAAGGGCACGCGAAATCCAAACAAGATGCCGACAAACACCATCAACACCAAAAGCGCCTTCAGGGCAGTTACCCCGCGGGCCAACCATCGATCCGCGCTCGTATCTGCTTCGGCGACTAGGGGATGTACCTCTTGGAATTTCATGGCGGCGGGAGGGGAATGGGGAGGAAAGCACCCGCGACCGATGCGGCCGCGGGTGCTCAGGGTTTAGACTTTCATGCGTCCACCAAAAATGGCGGACTCACCCAGCTCCTGCTCGATGCGCAGCAGCTGGTTGTATTTGGCGATGCGATCCGACCGGCTCATGGAGCCCGTCTTGATCTGACCGGCATTGGTGGCCACTGCGATGTCGGCGATGGTGGCGTCCTCGGTCTCGCCGGAGCGATGGCTGATGACGGCGGTGTAGCGGTTTTCCTTGGCCAGCTCCACGGCGTCCAGCGTCTCGGTCAGGGTGCCGATTTGATTGACTTTGACCAGGATGGAGTTGGCCACGCCGAGGTCGATGCCTTTGCGCAGGAATTCCACGTTGGTCACAAACAGGTCGTCACCCACCAGCTGGGTGTTCGCGCCCATCTTCTCGGTGAGCAGCTTCCAGCCATCCCAGTCGTTTTCGGCGCAGCCGTCTTCGATGGAGATGATCGGGTAGTCGGCGAC
>JAGRPD010000202.1:0-246 GCA_020439875.1 Verrucomicrobiales bacterium | reverse complement strand
GCTTTTTCCACCGCTTGGGCGATGACGTCCAGGGCATCGTCTGCAGAGTTCAGCGTCGGGGCAAAACCGCCCTCATCTCCCACGGCGGTGGAGAGCCCGCGATCATGCAGGATCTTCTTCAGCGCGTGAAACACCTCCGCACCGTAACGCAGCGCTTCGGAGAAGGTCGGCGCGCCTTTGGGCATGATCATGAATTCTTGGAAATCGATCGGCGCATCGGAGTGCGCGCCGCCGTTGATGATGTTC
>JAGRPD010000201.1 GCA_020439875.1 Verrucomicrobiales bacterium | reverse complement strand
AAAAGCCCTTCGAGCCACCGCCCAAACCCTCGCCGACCTCGGTCAGGACATCGCCAGCATTGCCTCCAGACTGGAAATCCCCGAAGCTCTGGTGAGCGAACTCCTGGATCAATCGTAATTACTCAATCCGAATCCGCAGCTCATTGGCTGCTCCACTCGAAGAGCCCTCGGATATTTGGATTGAACCGTCGAGTTCTATTGGGTCCATTCCCAACCTCCGCAGGTATCGAAAGTGCGAGACCAACATGCCGCACAGACTCTTCTGAAAAAGCGGCAGATCGTGTTTGGCCGCCACCTCTTGAATCAAAGGCGTTAAACTGCGATGATGAACGTGACAGATTGAAGGAAACAGATGGTGAGCCAAATGGGTGTTCGCCCCGCCACTGAAGAATCCAGCCACTAAAGAGTCCGCATTCCAGTCGCAGCTGGTTCGGAATTGATGCTCCGCCCAGGCATGATCCAACTGTCGATTCTCATTCGGAGAATACGTTGCCGTTTCTTCAAAAAAATGGGTTCCAATCAGGAGTGCCACGAAGACCAGCGATTGAACCGAGGAAATCAAAAAGAACAAGCCCAGCGCTGCACCCATCCCCCATCCCAATACCCAAGCAGGCAAAACTGCATTCAGCAAAAAATACAAGACCTTCTGGCTGACAAAACCTGTCACCAGTTGGAAGCGATTCACACCCTGCCGCATCCAGGCAAACTCACCGCCAAAAAGAAAGCGCCAATCGCGATAAAACACCGAGTGATTCAGCACGATCGCATAGACCAATGGCGCATACAGATACTGCAAGCGGTGCCAAGATCGCAGCGGCATGTAGGACGCCAATCGAATCAGGCTATTGCGTGAGGCATCCATATCCGCGCCATCGACATTGGTGAACACATGGTGGGATCGAAGGTGACGCAGCCTCCAGAGAACCGCATCAATCCCGATCGGCACAAATACCATCCGCTGCAAAAAATGGTCAAGCCATGGCACCCGGGACGCCGCCCCATGCGAAGCATCATGCCCCACGTTGAATGCCAGAGTCAAACTGGACCATCCATACACGGCCGCAGCCAAGATTCGCCCCCATCCGGGAACCGCATTCTGCAGCATGAACCCGTACGCTCCCACGGCAACGATCAACCAAAACAAGGCCTTGATCCAGAAACGCAGCGGTGCAGCCCCATTCCTCTCAATGGGACCCAGCCTCGCTCTCAAACCCTCGCGCAGATCGCGAGCGACCGTGGTAGAACCTTCAGTGTGAGCAAAGAATGCGGGTTGCATCCGCCATTCAGGCTCAATACTCGACGTTCCGCGCATTGATTCCTCATTGCCTTCCATTGACACAATCAATCCTCAAATCTCTGCACTGCTTTTCCGCCTCCCCGCAATTGCGAGACTCAATAGAGCTTCACAAATCCTGTATCGGCATCCATGGCGACCGTCCAAAAATTAGAGGGCAGCCCCCCCGTACTCGCACTCGTTTCTTCCATCAGAGTCAAACACGGCATCGGCTGTCGAGGCAACGAGCTGCGGCCATCTGGACGAATATTGAAGGCAACGATCTCGCAACCTGGAAACGCAGTGAATTCCCCGTTTCTCGCCGCTCGACGCGGCAACTTGACCACGGTGGTCGCATCTGCTCCCGGAGCAAGGATGATCCCATCTGGAAACCGGCGAACGGGAGTGAGCTGACGATACTCGGGCTCCCCTCGAACATCCAGACCCATGAACACCGCCAATTGATAGGCACGGAAATGAGCCTCACCCGGAGGATCGACGGAGCGAAAACGCAGAACTCGCACCTCAACAGGCAGGTCCTCTTTTGCTGCGGTCAGAACGGCATACTTCATGTCCGAAGCCAGCTGCCGAGCCGCTACCGCCAACCGCTGCCCCTCCATGCCACCCCGGAACATGCGAGCCGACACCGAAATCATCACCGCCAGGATCACCAGGACAGCAAGCATCTCCACCAAAGTGAAAGCACTTCGCTCGCGACCCGACAAAACCTTGTAACGAATGTTAGTCTTCATCGGTTATCCTCAAATCTTTCTCGATGATCCATTTGGAGCCTCGCAGCGCGACCGTCATGGCAAACGTCCGCGTCGCCAGACCCGCCCTCATGAGTTCAGCTTCAGCCGCATCCAAATCCCCTTGCAGCCGACTGAACACAGAAAAACGAGAAGCCAGCGCTTGAAAGACGGTCTCTTTGGCACCCGCTCGACCCCGTGTCTGCTCCAGCTTTTGGTAGGACTTTTCATCGGTCACCAGCAGGATCAATCGCACCCGAGGGGGCAGCTGATGTTGGGTCGCCAGCGCTTGCTCAGTCTTTTCACCCCACTGCAGCTGACGGGTATCATAAGAAAAATCTTTCGCAGGCATCGAGGTCGTTCGACTTCCCGTTACCACCGTCTGCAACCACTCTGGAGCCACAATCAGCGCCAACACATTGTCTGCCACCGGCTTCACGTGATCCTGCCACCGGCTACCATCCTGAAAAGGCCCCCGAAACCAACGCAACGCACTCTCCCGAGCCGTTCCCGGTTCGTTCAGACCGATCCCGCGCGAATACAAGTTGGTCAGTTCCGTCGGCAGACAAAACTCCATCAGACGAAACCGCCCACGCAACGGATGCAATTGAGGATGACTCGACAAAAATGCCGGTCGATAACTCACGTCCGTATCATATCCCACATAAAAACCCGTGGCATTGATGAGCGCATTGGCTCCATCGAATTGAAGCTTGCCCAAACTCCCACCGCTCTCTGAAATGCCGCGCGTGCATTGAAAAAAGAGGGCATGACTGGACACGTCTGAGTCACCCAACAAATCGGACCCCTCGCCACTGATGAAGTGTCCGTCGGAAGCCCGCGCGTAGTAATCTCGCCCAGCTTCATCAACTTCATAAGCCCAGTATCCATCAAGGTTTGCCTCTCCGATGCGGCTGGCCAGAGCGTCCATCGCTCGGCGCGCTTGCTCGTAGTCCTCCACCTTGGCAGTTTCGCGCTGCCAAACGCCCTGAGTCATTGACACCGCACCCACCATGAGCACCAGCAGGATCGAAAGAATGACAAGACTCGCCAGCAACTCCACCAGCGTGAAGCCCCTAACCATTCGATGAAAATCAACGTTCACTCCTCTTTCCTTCATGGAACTCCTGTCTGATCAAAAAATGCCAACATCGTCTGGTGTCTCCTCACTCGTCTAGCCTGGGACACACTACCACTCCCTCCGATGTCATCCGTGATCACAATCGTCAGGCGTTTCAAATAGGCGTTCGACGAGAAATCTCCAGCGATTGTGGGTGAATCTGCTTCCAAATTGGCTTCTGCGGTGAATCGATGTTCAAAGCTTCCCGCCACCACTTCCATACCTCGTTCATCAAAATGGAATTTCCGATCAGGCGGCAGTTCACCGTCATTCCAATCTGCCATCTGATAATCGGCCACGACGGAGCGAATGATCTTGGCTTCCGCCATCTCTCGATGGGATTCCCTCAAACCGCCCATACCCGCAGGCAACAAAGCGATCAAAGCCAACAATCCAACTGCGGCGATCCCAATCGCCAACAAGCTTTCCACCAGAGTGAAGCCGCTTTCTCGATGCACGGGGAAATGCCTCTTCATGGAACGAAAGCACGGCGAGACACCACCCGCATCCGGAAGTGATGATCCCAGGTATTAGCAAAAGAACCCGAACCCACACCGATCTCACCCACCTCCAATTCATTTGGGTCCATATAGCGCTCTAGCTCGGCAGAGCCACGATAGTCTGCCGCCACACGATCCCGATCTTCCACCCACAGATTGGCCTCTGTTCCTCGTGCCTTTTTCAGCGCCTGCACGCGGTAATGCACCGTGTAGGTATTGGACTGCGTGGTGAGGCGTGGATACAAACCTGCGTACGGTGCCTCGCGCACGTTGTCTCCTGTCAAATCCATGGCATCTGGCTGCGCCAAATCCCCGTTCCACCACTGCGTCATTTGATTGTAAGCTGGCATCCAGCTCACTTCATACGGCGCATTGGGTCGCCCTTTCGGAACCAAAAAAATCTCGCAAATCTCAGAGGCTGACCGGAAGACATCCCACTGCATGAAACGCTGCTCGAAACCTTTCAGAGTCTGTTCCACATTGACATCATAACGATATTCCCGAGTCGATGGGTTACCTGCATCCTTGTATTCGTTCACCGCGCTCGGAGGTATCGCTGTCACACAGGCGCTTCGCAGCACTGCGTGCAGCCCAGTGCTGCGCTCAATGTAGCTGAAGGGCAGAATCTGGTGATTCATGTTGATCTTGCCCGCAGTGGAAAAAGACTCGCTGATCGCATATGGCTCGACCACGGGCATCCAAAACAGGTCCAACAACAAATGGTCACGCGGAGCTTCAAAACCCCGATGATCCTCAGCGGTGGGTTCCAGGACCGATCCCGTCTGGCGAGAGGCTGGATTTGGACAAAACAACAAAGTCTGCCAAGGCTCAGCGTCGTTGGGATTGGTGGGATGAATCCCCGTCGGCAGACTCCCAAAAGCTACCGCCGAGCATATCTGTCGATTGGGAGCAAACGAAGTACCGTCCTCTTTGGCAAACTCCCCACCGCGTTGAAAATATCCGCCATCGTCCAACAGCACATTCGCTTCGTCGGGCTTGTTGATCATGGGACCGTCCTCAACGATCCCCACGCCCGTATCCCAATCTCCCGGCCGATCTCGCGCGTTCAATGCAGCCGTCAACCCTCGAGGCACCGCAGGCACGGCGTGTGCGGGGTAAGCCAAGCCCTCGATCAGACTCCCTGCCGTCGAAGCCGTGCTGATTTGCCCCGGCTGCGGACCCTCCGCCCAGGCTCCGTCGCGAAGTCCCTGAGTCTGCTGAACACTGATGTCACCATAACCTGGCGATGGTTCAAAGTAGGAAGTCGGCACGTCTGCCAACGCCGCATAGTGACGCAAATCTCCTTTCGCAACTCCGCTGGCCTTTGCCTCCACCGAGCGCACCACATCCCCAGGGCGAATGATCACATCTCGCAAATCTTCACCCTGAGTGCCCAACATGCTGAAGCGCGTGGAGAGTCGCGTATAACCGGACGAATGGTCGGAGGCTGAGAGAACAGGAACCTGCAACGTTGTCCCAGGGAAATTCATCCGAATCTTCTGAACCGGCAAATCCGTTCCCGTCCATCCCGTGAACAGGGCAAAGACCAATTCTCCACCAATTAGTTCGAACGATTGTTTGCCCGTCACATCGATGGCTTCGCTGTAAAAAGGAAAATAACGCGGCGGATCCCCACTGTTGGAGGCAAGGCCCGCCAATGATTTTTTCCCAGTTTTGCTAGGAGGGGGAGACCCGGGTGGGTTGGTACTGATGTAGGCCTGTTTGAACTGAGTCAGCATCCCCGAGAAAGGTGTCATATTGCCGCCCTCCAACAAATCCACCGGCAGATTCACCATGCTGGTGGGCCAGGTTGATTTGATTTCTGAAAACAAATCGTTGGCATCTGCTCCTGCATGGGTGGGTTTGGGGAAATCAAGCGGAATAAAAGCCGACGCCCCTTGAGGCTTCACCTTCCACGCGCTCCCGCTCTGACCGGCAAACAACACGCGATAGCGCCAAGTGGCGGTCCATGCAGGTGCCCCACAGGTCGGGGAAAAGGGTTCCACCACGAGAAAGGCGCGCATCTTCGTTGTATCAGGATAGCCGTCACCATTCTCATCTTTGCCGGATGTTTCGGTAGCGATGAATACCAAATCCGCCTCCGTTAAGGTGGGGAATCGTCCAAAGCCCTTGGTGTCGCGCACAATCTGAGTGCTCACACTGTTGTTCATCCCCTGAAACGCTCCGCCCTTGAAGGTGATGGTTGGCACGGCGGATGATTCTCCACGACGTGCTGGATTGGTCACTGCGTCATTGTGAGCGGGCAGGTAACGATAGGTAGGAGTTCCCGTCATATTCTCCGCCGCGACACCCCAGCGCAGCAGGTCGAAGATCTCCGTTAAAATTTGGTCTCGTTTCGCTTTCCCATATTTTTCCACCATCGTTCGATTGCCAAAACCCGGAACCATGTAGCGCAGATCCCCCACTTTTTCTCCCGTCAGGTAGGCGAGGTAAGAATTCACCAGGGCATTGTTTCGAATGCCAGTTGTTAGGTCTTCATACGGATTCTGACTCGAACCCGCCTGCCCGGCTTTGATATCGGTATTTCGAGCCCGATAGAACGACCATCCATCGCTGCGCACCGAACCACCTGCCACACCTGCGTTGTTGAGAAAGGCCATCATGCGATCTTGCGCATTGCGTTGGCTCGAGGACCGCGAGATCGGCCAAAGCCCCATTCGTGGTTTATTGAAAAGATTCAGCTCGGGTGCCCGACTGTGAGTGGTGAGAAAGAATCGCCCAATGGCCAAATCTCGCGCATCAATCGAAGCTCTCTCCACCCGCCGCTCCGGATTGAAGATCAATTCGTCCACGGTGGCGTAGAGCCGATCCTTCTTCAGATTCACCACCGGTTCCAAAGCTCGGACCGTACCACCCAAGGTTCCACCGAACGCCACTCGGGGACTGAATTGATGATACAATTCCAATCGACTGCGCAGCAGTTCGGGTTCGAGCCAAGGTGAAATCGCAAATTCCGAACCAAACGCCTGAAACACGGGGCTCAGGCAGGTCATGGCCGGATGCCCTGGGTACCGAGAAAATTCATGCCTCACGGGCATTCGCTCCGCCATGGCCCGATCCGATGGTGAATGAGTGCGAGGCACCTCCCAGGCGATCCCCTCGCTGGCTGTGTTGAGATTCACCTTGGCGCATTCATCGTCCGTCCAGAAGGCGATCCGACCCACGATCGGATTCTTCTCCGATGGACGATTGCTCGCGTCGAAGGTCACTTTTCCACCATCACTCCTCGCAGGGTAGGCGTGGCTCCCATCCTCGAGAATGTAAATCCACCGCACCGGCATCGGCAGACGAGCGCTGAGGTCGTCGCGACTCGTAGCGCGGGCAGCACCCTCGACGCCCGATGGCTGATAGGTAAATCCAGCCACAGGCATCGCATCGCCGCCCACCGTGGCGCGTGGATCGACGATGGGAAACTCCCAACGCGGATGGGTGCCATCTCCCACCACGGGTGCCGGTGCATTGAGGTCGGTGAACAAACCGGGCTTCGATTTCCAATTCTTCAAGTCGGCCACATCGGCACTCAGCGCCACCGCTACTTCATCTCGATCCAACCCACCGCTGCGCGGCGTCACTCCGGCGTGCGTGACCACCATTTGATCATCCGAGTACAACTTGTAGAGAGCGGTCGCCCTGGCGCGCACCCCACTGCCGTCTCCTTCAACACCAAAGACACGAATCATTCCGGGTTGAGAGGCCCAAGTTCGCTCCACACCGAGATGTTCCGTGGCCTTGCGAATCTGAGCCGTCACCAGATTCATCGGTATTTCCGCCAAGCTACTCACCTCCGCACGATCCGAAAACGCTGCCGAGGCCTGTTGCTCGGTGCGGGTCATGGTCAAAAAACCGACCACCAGCACCGCCACCAACGCCAAACAACTGAGCACCAACAGCAGCGTCATGCCCTGGCGCTGGCGATTCAACCCGCGCCTCAACGACGAATCACTCGTCATTCAACGACCTCCGCGACGACGGCGCTGAGTGCACCCCATCAAAACGGCCACCAGAATCAACAGGCCGCGCCCCGGCTCCGGAACAATGACGACGATGCCGGTGGTGGTGAACTGGCTCACATCCCAGAGCAGGCCGTAGGAGGAGAGATCCGGCAAATCCAGGCCGCCCTCGTTGGCATCCAAATCATTGCCCGTGCGCAGGTTGCTGCCGATGTCAAAACCCGTGAAATTGGGTGTCCCATTGGACAATCCACTCCAGTCCAACAAATTGAAAATCTGCCCGGTCATCGGCACCAACCCGCCGTCCTCAACCTTCAACGTGCCGCTCGTGGTGAGGAAATCCACATTGTAGAGATCGCCGCTGGCCGACGGGGCAAAGGACAGCAAATCATGATCCCCCGCACCCTGGGAACGGGAAATGTCGTTGATGTAGGTGAGGTAGCCGGGAGAACCAATCGCATTGCCGCCGAAGAAAGGATCGACCGAACCCGCATTGGTCGCCCCCGCGATCCCCAGAATCACACTGCCCTGCAGGTCGATGCCAGCCGCGCACCCCTCTGGAGCAAAGGTCAGCGTCCCAAGATCCGTGGCAGCAGCCCCATCGCCCGCGCGCAAGGTGGCCCCGCTCTCCAAACTAACATGCGCCCCCAGCACCGTGCCCGCGCCTTGCAGCGTCGCCCCCGAACGCACCGTCACTTCGCCCGTTCCCGTGGTGGCTCCACTGGAAACCTGCACCGTGCCCGCCTCAATATCGGTGACTCCGCTGTAAGTGTTGGCTCCTGTTAGCTCCAACGCCCCGTCACCCCGCTTCCACAACCCGCCGCCCGCTCCACTGAGCACGCCGGTGAGGCGTCCATCGATGTTGGTGCTGTCCACCCCATCCGCCACATCGATCACCCGCAGCCGACTGCCGAGGTCGATGTTATTTTGAAACTCCAGCGTGTGCGTGGAACTCGCGCTGCCGAGTTTGAAGGCGTGGTTGCCATCGCCCTCCGCGCCAGCCAGGAAATTCCCAGCCCCCCAGGTCAGGGCATCCGCGCTGCCCACGCCACCCAGCGCCACCACCCGGTCCGCGCCGTGGGCGCTGAAGCCGCCGCTGCCCAGCAGCACCACGCCGCCACTTGCCGCCACCACCGAGCGTGTGAAATCGCCATCCGTCGCGCCATTTTGATCCCCGCCCAGTTCCAACACGCCGCCGCCGTAGATGCGGGTGAGGTTTCCACTGTAAGTCCGGTCGCCGCCCGCCAGGCGCACCACGCCGTTGGCCACGTAGAGATCGGCGGGATTGTCGGCGTGATCGTACACCACCAACCCCGAGCCGGAGAAAATCGAGGCATTGCCCGCCAGTGAAATGCCGATGGTCGCCGTTCCCAGGCCCTGGTTGGCGATGAAAATGGAGCTGCCCACGAACTTGCCGGTCGTGCCGGTGATGGTGGAGTCGTTGTCGCCGGTGAACAAAATGCCGCGACCCGAGCTGGCGGCATTGACGTTGTTGGCTCCGACATCCAGCGTGACCGCGCTGGAGCTGCTGTCGAGTTGCAGGGTGTAATACGAGAGCGCTGCGGTGCGCGTCACATTCGAGGAGGCAACGAAGTTCGTCGTGCCGCTGCTGTTGGAGGCTGTCAGCGCCGTGCCACCGGTGTAGCGCACGATCTCGTTGCTGCCATTCTGCGTGGCGAATCCGATGCCCGAGTCATCCTGCACGTAGAGCGTGGCGCGATTGAGACTGCCCTGGGTGAGGATGCCATTGGTGGCGTTGATTCCATTGAGCGTGGTGGCCACCAAGGTGCCGCCACCGCGCAGATCCACCAGCAATGGACTGAAGCCCGATCCCGCCAAGTTGGTGGTCGTCACCGTGCCGCCGTCCTGCACGCGCACGGTGTTGGTGTTGTAGGCCGTGCTGGTTTGCACCAAAGTCATCTCACCGACCGAGAGGCTGCCACTGCCTTTGAAGCTCAACTCCCCACCTTCCAATTTGATGGGGCCGGTGCCGATCGGTGTGGCGCTGGAATGATCAAAAATCAACGTGCCCTCCGCCACCGCCGTGGTGCCGGTGTAAGTGTTGGCTCCGGACAAAGTCTGCGTGCCGGTGCCGATCTTCGTCACACCCAAAATGCCCTGGGCGGATCCGCCGGTGTTGTCCACCAAGCTGGCCGCGTAGGTGCCGGTGCCGTGATTGACACCCACAATCAACGCGTTTTCCGCGAGCGTTGTGCTGTCATTGGCAATGACGCCATTGACCAGTCCCGAGACACCATTCAGCGCATTCACCACCAGCGAACTGCCATTGAGATCGATGTAACCGCCACTGGACGCCCCGCCATTCACAGCGAGGTCGTTTTCGCCAAAGGCCCCCGCGCCCGACCCGCGCAGCCCGCCCTCATTGATCACCGTGCCCCCGGTGTAGGTGTTGGGTCCGGCCAGAGTGAGGATGCCCGCTCCCTCTTTCACCAGAGTTAGATTGCCGGTGATGATGCCGTTGAAAGCGCCATCCACCGCCTGATTCACGGTGAAGACGGAGGTGTCCAGGCAGTTGCTATTGGTTAGCTCAGCATTGGCTCCGGAGTTGCCCGTGTTTTGCAGGGCGGACACGGTTTGGTCAAAGCCACTCAGATCCACCAAAGCGTATTCGCTGTTGTTCGAGGAGGAATAGTGGATGTTCAGCGGCGAAGTCGTCGGCAGCGTGTTGTCTGCGCCGAGGTACACCGTGCCGCGCACCACATCGGTGCTACCTCCCCAGCTATTGCTACCGGAAAGCGTGACACCGCCCGTGCGTGTCAATTCTCCCGACAGACGCACCGTGTGACCCGCGCCGAGATCATCGATATCGCCACTGACCAGGATGGAACCGCCTTCCTGAACGCCGATCCGCGCCAAATTCGAGTTGATGATGACGTCGCCCGCCCACTCCGCGCTGGCACCGATGTCCGCCTGGAGATCACCGCGATTGCTGATGGGCGATCCCGGACCCGTGGTGCCGCCGCCGCCATTGAGCGTGAGCGTTTCACCCGTGATCACCACGCCATCCGCCAAGGCCAAGTGCGCTCCAGCGGAAACCACCGTGCCACCGTCCGTGGTGCCCAGCGCCATGTCCGAAGCCACCCGCAGGATGCCGTCGCTCACATAGGTGGTGCCGGTGTAGGTGTTGTCGCCACTCAATGTCAGCGCGCCATTGCCCAGCTTGCTCAGCGCCGCGCCGGTGTTCAGTCCGGTGCTGGAGCCATCCACATTCATCGTGCGATCCGCAATCACACCCGGCACGGTCAGCTCCTTATTGGCATCCACCTCAATGCGGCCCGTGGTGCCGCCCCCACCGCTGTTGCCGATGCCG
>JAGRPD010000200.1 GCA_020439875.1 Verrucomicrobiales bacterium | reverse complement strand
TGGTGGAAATCTCTCGCCGCACCAGCGGTTTTGACGAGCCTCAGTTGCAGCGGTTGACGGATGGTGAGCAGTTGCAGCGGTTGCAGCGAGACCTAGCCCAGCTGCCGGTGCCGGATCCGGTGGCGCATTATGCCGCCCGTTTGATTTTGGCCAGTCATCCCGAGCAGGAAGACGCGCCGGAGGATGTGCGGCGTTATGTCTCCTACGGGGCCAGTCCGCGGGGATTGCAGGCGCTGATCCGCGGAGCGCGAGTCCGCGCTGCGGTGCAGGGTGGCACGGCGGTTTCTTGCGAGGACATTCACGCCATGGCCTACCCGGCGTTGCGGCATCGCATCATTTTGAATTTCGAAGGCGAGGCTCGCCAGATGAAGGTGGATGCGCTCATCGCGCAGATTTTGGAGCAGGTTCAGACGCCTGCGCGGATGGCGGCCTGAGGTGAGGCGGGTTTGAGGCAGAGACATGCCGGTGGCCGCGATAGCGATCGTGCACGGAGGTGTATGACGCGTCGGGGTCACGAGCCCATGGGTTACCGTCCGTCGCTGGCGATCTGGGTGGCCAGCTCAGTGATCAATGAAGTCAAAGTCTTGAGTTCATTGCTGAGGTCATTTTTGGGCAGGACCAGCAACAGCTCCGTCATGGGCACTGGCGGAGCGAGCGGCACGAAAACGCTGCCAGAGTGCGGCAGTTTGCGGGTGTGATCTGGCATTACGGCCACACCTTCACCCGTGGTGATGGCTCCCAGCATCAGGGAGAGAGAATCGACTTCGGTGACGATGTTGGGTTCGAAGCCTGCGGACTGACACAGGCTGCGCAGGAAGTCGCGCCGCCCTGGAAAAAAGGCGTCCGAGAGGGAGATCCAGCTTTCGTTTTTGAGCGCCTTGAGTTGGATCGACTTTTTCTTGGCGAGTCGGTGGTCCTCCGGCAGTACGGCTGCCATCTTATGGCGCGAGAGACGGTGGATCTGGAAATCATTCCGGTCACGTGCATCGAGGTTGCCGAGGATCGCGGCGTCGAGTTCGTGATTGCGCAGGCGGTCGAGCTGCGCGCGTGGCGGTAGCTCAAACAGGCTGACCTGGGCTTTGGGGTGGCGTTTGCGAAACTCACGCACGGCGGGTGCCACCAAATCATCGAGAAACGGCGTGAGGAATCCGAGCCGCAGCGTGCGCCGAGCCTTGCCGAACTGCTCCCGCAACTGTTGCGCGCTGGTTTCGGCGTCGCAGACGATCTGGCGCGCTTTGGGCAAGAAAAAGCGGCCTGGGTCCGTGAGGTGGATGCGTTTGCGGATGCGGTCAAACAACGCCACACCGAGTTCCGCCTCCAATACCGCGATTTGGCGACTCATTGCTGGCTGGGTGACGTGCAGGCGCTTCGCGGCGCGAGAAATGCTCAGTTCTTCGGCCGCAGCGATGAAGTAGCGGAGTTGGTGAAATTCCATGCAAGCGTTTATTACCATAAGGCATGAACTTGTGAAGCAGGAAGCATTGGAGATGCCCTGCAAGAGGCTCGAAAGCATGGTCACTATGAAACTCAACCTGCGCCTCTCTAAAGATCGAGGTCATGCCAATCACGGCTGGCTCGACTCCTATCATACCTTCAGCTTTGCCGACTACTACGATCCGGCTCACATGGGTTTCCGCAGCCTGCGAGTCATCAACCAGGACGTGATCGCGCCCGGTGCGGGATTTCCCACGCATCCGCATCGAGACATGGAGATCTTCAGCTACATTCTCTACGGAGCGCTGCAGCACAAGGATAGCATGGGCAACGGTCGCGTGCTCAGGCCCGGCCAGATTCAGCTCATGAGTGCTGGTAGCGGAGTGACGCACAGTGAGTTCAATCCTTCGAAGACTGAAGCCGGTAGTTTATTGCAAATCTGGATTCACCCACGTCAGAGTGGCCTGAAGCCCAGCTACACGGAATGGCATCCGAAACCGGAGCAGGAGACGGCTGGCAAGGTGCTCGTCATCTCCTCCGACGGTCGCGAAGGCAGCGCCACCATCCATCAGGACGCCGACGTCTATCGCGTGCGCCTGAGGGCCGGTGAATCCGTGAGGCATGGAGTTCGTCCGGGCAGGGGCGTCTGGCTTCAGCTCATCAACGGCAGCGTGAAGGCCAATGAAGTCACACTGAATGCAGGTGATGCGGTGAGCACGGACGAGACCGGCACCTTGACGATCACTGCAAGTGACAAGGCCGAGGCTTTGCTCTTTGATCTCCAGTAATCTTCTCAACCTCCACTTCCCCTTTAAACATGAAACTCCTCTCTCCACTTACCGCTGGCGCTCTTCACCTGCCCAATCGCATCCTCATGGCTCCGCTCACGCGCTGCCGTGCCGATGCGGACCATGTCCCCACGGCCCTGATGGCGGAATACTATGCCCAACGTGCCAGCTCGGGTTTGATCATCACGGAAGCAACCATGGTGATCGAAGGGAACTCGTCCTTTTGGATGGAGCCAGGCATTTATTCCGAGGCTCAGGTCGCGGGCTGGAGGGGCGTCACGGATGCTGTGCATGCCAAGGGTGGCCAGATCGTGCTGCAAATCTGGCATGGCGGTCGTGCCTGCCATCCTTTGCTCAACGGCGGGGCGCAACCCGTTGCTCCAAGTGCCATTCCGATCGTCGGCGATGAGGTTCACACGCCCGAAGGCAAAAAACCTTACGTCACCCCGCGCGAACTTCGCGACGATGAAATCCCGGGTATCGTAGCGGGTTTCAAAAAGGCAGCAGAGAATGCCAAAGCGGCCGGTTTTGACGGAGTCGAAGTCCACGGGGCGAACGGCTACCTGCTCGATGAATTCCTGCGCGATGGAGCGAACAAACGCAGGGGTCCTTATGGCGGTCCAATCGAGAATCGTGCCCGTTTGATGCTCGAAGTCGTCGATGCCGTCATCGGCGTTTGGGGGGCTGACCGGGTGGGTTTGCGCATCTCGCCGCTCAACAGCTACAACAGCATGATCGACAGTGATCCTGTGGGCATCACCCGCTACATCGCTGAGCAGGCCAGTGCGCGCGGGCTGGCTTTCCTGCATGTGATGCGCAGTGATTTTCTCCAGACGCAGAGCGGCGATGTGATGACGCATGCTCGCAAACATTTTGTCGGCGTCCTCGTCGGCAACATGGGCTATACAGCGGAAGAAGCGGAACAGGCCATTGAGGACGGGAAGCTGGACGCGGTGGCGTTTGGTACCGGTTTTCTGGCGAATCCCGATCTGCCTGCCCGCATCGCGGCGAAGGCAGCCCTCAATGCGCCGGATCCGGCCACGTTTTACTCGCCGGGTCCTAAAGGTTACACGGATTATCCCGCCATGGTGGTCTGATCATGATTGCGCCCATTGATCCAGGTGTCCGCATCGGCCATGTTCACCTCAAAGTGGCCGATCTGGAACGGTCGCTTGCGTTTTACTGCGGCGTGCTCGGCTTTGAGGTCACGCAACG
>JAGRPD010000199.1 GCA_020439875.1 Verrucomicrobiales bacterium | reverse complement strand
GGAGGAGGGAGGGGGGTTGGGGAGTGAGGAATGGGGGGGGAGGGGGGGGGGGGGTGGGGGGGTGGAGGAAAGCGGGGGTTTTCCTGGGTGGGAGGGCTGTGGAGGCGGGCAGTGACCGCCTGGGGTGACCGCCTGGGGTGGAAGTGGGCTGGGGCTTGACGGCGGGGGGTGGTTGCGCGCTGGTGGGACGCATGTCTGAAGCTGCGCTCTCGCTGCCCTGGTGGCGGCTTTGTTTTCTGCTGCCCCCGGCGGTGCTGCTGGTGCTGCTGCTGTTTCGCTGGACGGACCAGGGAAAGCCGCTGCTGCACGCGGCGGTGCGGATGCTGGGTCAGTTGGTGTTGATTGGTTACGTGCTAGTGTGGGTGTTTCAGGCGCGCAGCCCGGGCTGGGTGCTGCTGGCTCTGACGCTGATGGCGGCAGCGGCGGGTTGGATCGCGCTGCGGCCTCTGCCCCGGCGGACGGCGGCGCTGTATCGGCTGGCGTTGGGTTGCATCCTGCTCTGCGGAGGCGGCACGCTGGCGCTGGCGGTGTGGGGAGCGCTGCGGCCGGTGCCGTGGTACGATGCGCGGGTGGTGATCCCGCTGGCGGGCATGATTTTCGCCGGGTCAATGAATCAGATCAGTCTCGCGGCGGAGCGCTACCTGGCGGAGCGGGAACGCGGCGCGGACCATGCGGGGGCGCGGGCCACGGCGTTGCGGGCGTCGCTGATCCCGCTGCTGAACACCTTTTTTGCCGTGGGGCTGGTGCAGCTGCCGGGGATGATGACGGGACAGATCCTGGCGGGGGCGGATCCGCTGATGGCGGTGCGCTATCAGATCCTGGTGATGCTGATGCTGCTGAGCAGCGGCGGGCTGGCGGCGGCGCTGTTTGTGCAGCGTCTGGGTCGGGAAGCGGGGGCAAGGAGCTGTGGGGGCGGGCAGTGACCGCCTGGGGAGAAGCGGGGGCGAGGAGTTGTGGGGGCGGGCAGTGACCGCCCTGGGGGGAAGCGGGGGATCGCTGAGAGGGCGTTCAGTCCCGCCAATTGAGCGCTCCTTTGCGCCAGGCGTAAGCAAAGGCCACGCCGAGGATGGCGACGAAGCTGACGGCGAGCACGAGGATTTGAGGACCCACGGCGGTGACGTAGTCTTTGTAAATCACGGCCCAGGGGTAGAGAAAGACGACCTCGATGTCGAACAGCACAAACAGCATGGCCACGAGGTAGAACTTCACGCTGAAGCGCGGCTGGGGGCCGCCCTCTGGCAGCATGCCGCACTCGTAGGCGCTGTCTTTGATGGGGTTGCGCGGTGCGGCCTTGCCCAGCATCACGGAGATCAGCAGGGTGATGCCCGCAAATCCCGCCGCGATGGCGATCTGGAGGAGGACGGGGAAGTAGTTTTCGAGCATGGCGGGAAAGTCGGCTGAAAAGAAACGCTGTCCAGGGTAGCGCGAGATTGTCTGCCGTCAAATCGACGCTGGACGGGGACGGGCGATTCTGATTGGGTGAGCGAATGATGCGATTGGGTTTCTCGATGTTGGTCTGCCTCACGGTCAGTGTGGGAGCGGCGGAACTGAAGTGGTACAAGGGCAACACCCACACCCACTCGCTGTGGAGTGATGGCAACGACTTCCCCGATCGCATCACCGCCTGGTATGCGGCGCGGGGTTATCACTTCCTGAGCATGACGGATCACAACGTGCTGAGCCGGGGTGAGCGCTGGATGGCGGAAAAGGACATCGAAAAGCGCCGCAAAGCGCTGGGGCGGAAGGTGCTGGAGAAGTATCGCGATGAATTCGGACCGGACTGGGTGGAGACGCGGGAGGGGGCCGACGGCGGCGTGGAGGTGCGGCTGAAGCCGCTGGCGGAATACCGAGGCCGCTTTGAGAAGCCGGGCGAGTTTTTGCTGATCGAGGGGGAAGAGGTGACGGCGGGCAAAGGCCAACCACCGGTGCATCTCAACGCCATCAATCTCACGGAGGCGATCACACCCACGCCGGATCTGACCACGGTGCGGGAGGTGCTGCGCGCCAATTTGCAACGGGTGGCGGAAGCGCGAGAGGCCGGTGGAAAACCGGTGATGGCGCATGTGAACCATCCGAATTTTCGCTGGACGATCACGGCGGAGGATCTGGCGCAGGCGCTGGATGCGCGCTTTTTTGAGGTGCACAATGGCCACCCGGGCACCTTCACGGAGGGGGATGCGAAGCGGGCGGAATCCGCCACGGGACGGATCTGGGACATCGCCAACACGCTGCGCATTGCGGAATTCAAGGCGGCTCCCATCTATGGCGTGGGCACGGATGACTCGCACAATTATCACGGCGGCGATGTGTCTCCGGGGAAAAGCTGGGTGATGGTGCGGGCGGCGGAGCTGACGCCCGAGGCGCTGATCCGGGCGATGGAGGCAGGGGATTTCTACGCGAGTTCCGGCGTGACGCTGCGGGAGGTGAGCTTCGATGAAGCCACGGGCCGCCTGCGCCTGGAGATCGATGCGAAACCGGGGGTGAGCTACACGACGCGCTTTTTCGGCACCCGCCGTGGCTATGATCGCGCGGTGACGGAGGTGGCTCCGCCGGAGGGCGACTTTGCCACCACTCGGCTGCGCTACTCCGACGAGGTGGGGGCGGAGCTGGGCCGTTCGGACTCGCTGACGCCTGAGTACGTGCTGACGGGGGATGAGCTGTTTGTGCGGGCGGTGGTGACGGCGGATGAGGCTCCGGAAAATCCCTCCTGGCAGGGGCAGCGGGCGCAGGCCTGGACGCAGCCGGTGGGTTGGAAAAAGGCGCTGCCGGGGAATTGAAATCGCGCGGCTGGCTTCAACGTCGCACGCCCTGGATGCGGGCCTGAAAATCCTCGAGCAAAGGCGCGAGGCGGAGCTTTTCCTCCGTGGGCGCGGTGAGGATGAGGAGTTCCAATTCCTCGCCCGAGAGGTCCTCTGCCTGCAGGCCAGATTCGCGCTGAGGACGTGATTCAGGCGGGGTGGCGGGTGCCGCAGCGGCGGGCGGCTCTGGGCGTTTGCCACCGAGATCGCGACGGAATCGACCCAGCAGGATGCGGCGCTGTTCCGGCGGCATTTTGTCGAGGGCAGCGGTCACGACGGTGAGGGTGGGCCGCAGGGTGTGGTCGAGGTAGCGATTGATCTCCGACTCGGTGAGCGACTCGATAAAGCGCTCCACCACCTCCGGTTCATCATCGCGGAGCTGCGCGCGCTGGGGCAGCTTCAGCAGGTCGTAGTTGGTCAGGATCTCCTCCAGCGCCACGGCGCGAGCCTCCTCGGGCAGGCCTGGATTTTCCAGCCAGGGAGCGTCTCGCATCAGAGAGGCGACTTCTTGGGGCGAGGCGACGAGGTCATCCGTGAGGTGCATCACCACGGCGACGCCCGCCCAGATGAGGGCGAGGAAAGGAAGAGCGAGATGCCAAGGTCGGCGATTCATGGGAGCGCTTCGGGTGAGTTGGAAGGCAGGTGGCGTGGGCCTCGCAACGCGCGCCACAGGATGCCACCGCCACCGGCGGCAATGAGCAGGGGAAACCAGATGCTGTAAAGCGCGGCTCGCGTGCCGTGGAGCAGCACGCTGCGGGTGGGATCGGCGGGATCCACCCAGGCGGTGACCTCGGCTCCGACGGGGAAGGGGCGCAGACGTTCCTCGATGATTTCTTGATGAGCGCTCGGGCCGTCCACCCGCTGCAGATGGGTGCCGGTGCGTTTTTCTCCCTGCCAGAGAAAGCGGTAGGCCACCTCGGTCCGATGCGCCAGAGGGGAGTGCGGCGTGGGGTGCTCGCTCATCAAGTTGGAACGGACCATCAGCGCTGGCACAGGCGTCCAGGAGCGCGTCTCCTGCGCCCGCTCAAAGGCCCGCCAAAGCACCCAGGTAAACAGCAGACCCGCCAGCAGCAGGCCCAGTCCCAACCCCGCCAGCCAGATGCGTCCGCGACGATCAGACGGCGTTGGGAGAGTGGCGGTGGGCATGATTGAGGGGATGGGGGGAGGGAATCTTTGACTACTGAACGCGACTGCTTCATACAAGGAAACGCACCGTTCGCAAGATGCCATGGTTGTCCCTGACTCGTCTCTCACTCCTCACCCCAGGTCCTGGCTGGTCAAGCCTGTGCCTCGGGAGGCAGAGGCGCTGGCTCAAGACACCGGCCTGCCCCTGCTGGCCGCCACCCTGCTGGCGCAGCGCGGCGTGACGGCGGAAAAAGCGCGCGACTTTCTGGTGCCGCGCCTCGGCTCCCTCGGGGATCCCTTTGACCTGCCGGAAATGCGACCTCTGGTGCAGCGCCTGCTGCGGGCGGTGGACGAGCGGCAGCAAGTCCTGCTCTACGGTGACTACGACGTGGATGGCGTGACCTCGCTGTCCATCATCCACCTCACCCTGCGCGCCTACGGCTTGCAGACGCATCTTTACCTGCCCCACCGGCTGGAAGAGGGCTACGGCCTGAGCCTGGATGGGCTGCAGCGGGCCTTTGAAAAACACGGCAAACCCGATCTGGTGCTGGCGCTGGACTGCGGCACCACCTCGCTGACGGAAACGGCCTGGCTGCGTGCCGAAGGCGTGGACTGCGCCATCGTCGATCACCACGAGCTGTCTCCCGCCGGGCGGCCCGACTGCGTGGCCCTGGTCAATCCGCAGCTCGGCTCTGATCATCACT
Source organism: Verrucomicrobiales bacterium (assembly GCA_020439875.1). GTDB lineage: Bacteria > Verrucomicrobiota > Verrucomicrobiia > Verrucomicrobiales > Verrucomicrobiaceae > JAGRPD01. The sequence continues at coordinate 1,973 of JAGRPD010000199.1, read as the reverse complement.
ACTTCTGCACCGCCGGGCTGTGCTTCAAAGTGGCCCACGCGCTGATGAAGGCGCGGCGGGCGGAAAACTTCGACCTCAAAAGCACGCTGGACCTCGTGGCGCTCGGCACCGTGGCGGATCTGGTACCACTGGTGGCGGAAAATCGCCTGCTGGTGCGGCGCGGTCTGGAGGCCCTGGCGCAAACTCCGCGTCTCGGGCTGCGGGCGCTCAAGCAGATCGCCGGCGTCGATGGGCTGGTGCAGACGCATCACGTCGGCTTCCGCCTGGGGCCGCGACTCAATGCCGCCGGGCGGCTGGACACCGCCTTCACCTCCCTGAGTCTGCTCCTCACCGAGGACGAAGACGAAGCTGGAGCCTTCGCTGAGCAGCTCGAGCTGCACAATCGCGAACGCCAGGCCGTGGAGCAGCGCGTGTTTCAGGAGGCGCTCAGTCAGTTGGGAAATCTCGAAGAAGCCGCCGCCCAGCCTGCCGTCGTGCTCGGCTCCCGCGACTGGCACCCCGGCGTCATCGGCATCGTCGCCTCCCGCATTTCACGCCTGCTGCATCGCCCCGCCATTCTCATCGCCATCGACGAATCCGGCATGGGCAAAGGCAGTGGCCGCAGCATCCCCGGCTTTTCCCTCGTGGCTGCCATCGAGCAATGCCGCGCCTACCTCGAGCGCGGCGGTGGCCACGCCATGGCCGCCGGCGTCTCGGTGATGGAGGATCAAATCCCCGCCTTTCGTCAGGCGTTTCTGGACGCCGCCCAGCGCGCTTTTGAAGACGGCCTGCAACCGCCCGCCCTGGAGCTGGATGCCGACGTCGGCTTTCGAGATCTCACCCCCGAGTTTCTCAATCACTATCGCCTGCTGGAACCCTTCGGCCAGCGCAACCCCGAGCCGCTCTTCCTCGTGCGCGGGGTTCAGCCGCGGCTGCCCGGCCAGATCATGCGGGAGAAGCACCTCCGTCTCCAGCTCGTCCAGGGCGGCGTGATGCACGGCGCACGCTGGTTTCACGCACCGCTCGATCAAATGCCGCCCGCGCCCTGGGACATCGCCTTGCGCATCCAACGGAATTTCTGGCGCGGCGAAGAGCGCTGGCAGTTCACCATTGAGGACGCCCGGCCCTCCGTGGCGGATTGAGGCCCGCGTTACTTCTCCAACCGCAGGCGATAGTGCCCCGTCAGCGGAAACTCAAACAACCGCGCCTCCTCCTGCGTGCCCCGGCCAATGTTGTGAAGCACCATCGGCGCGCCATCCGCGGCGCGGCGATCGCTCACGATCATGATGTGCGGCAGATGCGGCGGCACCGTGCAGGTGACGAGATCTCCCGCCTCGTAGTCCGCCGCTTTCTGGGTGACCGGCAGGGACCAACCGCGCCGCTCAAAAAACGTCCGCAAGTTCGGCACCCGGCGGTGGTCGATGTTGCGGTCCGTTTTTTTCAAACCCCAGATCTTCGGATAGGCCGAAAAATGCGCCTTCATGTCCTCATGTACCGCCTTTTGCAGATCGAAATCCAGCGCATCACGCAAGGCCCGGATCACCACGTCCGTGCACACCCCTCGCTCCCGGGGCACATCGCCCCTCGGATAATCCAGCGTCTGATAGGCCGGATCGTAACTCACCGTCACCCCCACTTGCGCTCGCGCCGCCGTCACCAGAGCCGGGCTCGGCGGGGCGGCCTCCCCACAGGCCGTGGTGCTTCCCAGCAGCAGCCCGATCATCCACCCCTGCATCAACCGCGTCATCGTCGTCATCCCGGCATCATGCCGGATCTCCCTCCCCTGCGCAAGTCCACGACCTGGCGCATCGTTCCTTCTCCCCGATGAACACTCGCCGCCAGTTCCTGAAAAAGGGCGCCGCCACCGCCGCGCTCACCTTTCCCACCATCATCCCGCGCCACGTCCTCGGCGGTCCCAAACACGTTCCGCCCAGTGAAAAGATCAACATCGCCATTGTCGGCGCGGGCGGAAAGGGCAAGCAAAACACCAAGGC
>JAGRPD010000021.1 GCA_020439875.1 Verrucomicrobiales bacterium | reverse complement strand
GCTCCCTCAAATGATAAGACCGTGAAGCCCTCGTGAGAGCAGGTGAAAAGAACTTTCCATGCCTGGAGACCAAGGCCAAAATGCGGGTCATGAACTTTTGGTCTCGCTGGTTTTCAAACGCACTTTGGGGGCAGGCTCGCATGGCCTACGGCGGCATGCCGATGGGATCCAGCCGCCGTGCCCCATCTGCCCGCCGTGGGTGCAGTCCACGAATCATCTTGGCGCTGCTGGTGATTGGGGGCTCGGTGTTTATGCACTTCATCGGCACGACGAAGTATGCGAATGATTTCACGGGTCGCGAGCAGCGGCTCAAGTATGCGTCCAAAGAGGAGGAGGTGGCTCTCGGGCTGCAATCGGCACCGCAGATGATTCGTGAGATGGGGGGGGAACATCCCGATCGCAAAGCCCAGGCTCTGGTGGATCAGGTGGGTGAGAGGCTGGTGGCCTCCACGGCGGTGAAGGATGCGGGTTACCAGTTTGATTTCCATTTGCTCGACGACGATCAGACCGTCAACGCGTTCGCGCTGCCGGGTGGGCAGATTTTCATCACCAGCGCGCTGTTTTCACGCCTGGAGAGTGAGGATCAACTGGCAGGCGTGCTGGGGCATGAGATCGGGCACGTGGTGGGGCGGCATTCCAACGAGCAAATGGCCAAGCAGGGGCTGATCGGTGGTATTGCCAGTGGTGTGGGGATTTTGCTCTCCGACGGTCAAAGCTTGGGTGGGCAGCAGGTGGCGCAGATGGTGGCCCAGGTGACGATGAACAGCTATGGGCGGGGGGATGAGTTGGAGTCGGACAAGCTCGGGGTGCACTTCATGACGCAGGCGGGGTACAATCCCGAAGCCCTGATCGGGGTGATGGAGATTTTGGAAAAGGCGTCCGGAGGCGGTGGGCAGCCGGAATTCATGAGCACGCACCCGAGCCCGGCTAACCGCGTGGAAAAGATCAAAGAAGAGATCGCTAAGATGCGGCAGAAGTCGTGAGTTCGATGGCGCATGGGGCCGGACAAGGTGGCAGCTGCATCTGGTGGCAGGGAGGACTGCGGCATGGGGCTGAGGCTCAGATCTCGCTCCAGAGTGCGGGGCTGCTGGTTGGGGAGGGCGTTTTTGAGACTCTGGCGGTGCGCGGTGGCATCGTCGAAGCAGCGCGTTTGCATCATGAGCGTTGGAAAAAATCGGCCGAGACTCTGGATCTCGCGGTGCCGGATTTTGACACGGTGATGGAGGCCACGCGGTCTTTGCTAGCGGCGGAAGGAAGGACCGAGGCACGTCTGCGCTGGACGCTGGTGCGGGATGATCATTCACGGCCGATGTGGTGGGCGATGCTGGCTCCGCTGCCCGTGTGGCCTGAGACTGAGACGGTGGTGATCTCGCCCTGGAAATGCCATTCTCAGAACGCCATGGCCGGGGTGAAAACCACCTCTTACGCGGCTCAGGTGCGCATCAAGCGGGAGGCGGAGCAGCGCGGTGCGGGGGAGGCATTGATCGCGAATGAGCGCGATGAATTGTGCGAGGGCAGCTCCAGCAACGTGTTCGTGGTGCGGGAGGGCGTGCTTTGGACGCCGCCGCTGGAGTCCGGCTGTTTGGCGGGGGTGACACGGGCGTTGGTGCTCGAGGCTGCGGCTGAGATGGGACTGAGCTGTCGTGTTGAAGCGGTGCCGATGGCGTGGCTTCGCGACGCTGCCTTTGAAGAAATGTTTCTCACCTCCTCGACCCGAGGCGTGCATGCCGTATCGAGAGTGGAGAATCACCCGTTCGAAGCACCTGGCTCCGTCACGGCTCAGTTGCGCGAGGCATGGGAGATGTCGCCCGGATCACCGAGGTGAAGCGGCCTGCCCGCGCGTAGGGTTTTATCGCGCGGATTTGGCGGGCTGGGGCAGGGGAGGCAGTGGGGCTTCCAGGATGCCTTTCACCTTGGGCCAGGCGCGCACGGCTTCGACGATCATCCACAGCTCGATGACCAGCACCACGATGCCGACGCCGACGAGCAGGAAACTCTCCCCGGCGAGCCAGCGCCGCACATCGGTGGCCAGCGCCCAGCCGGGCAGCAGCAGCATGAAGATCATCGGGATGGAGGCAAACCAAGTCGGCAAGCCGCGGCGCAGCAGCCAGAAGCTGATCACCATGAAGGAGAGGCCAGCCAGCAATTGGTTGGTCGCGCCGAACAAGGGCCACAAGGTGAGGCCGCCGGTGCCGATGGTGTCCCAGGACCATTCTTTGCCAGAGGCTGGAAACAGCGCCAGCAGAAAGGCGGTGCCGACCGCGAACAGCGTGGCCCCATGCGTGTTGGTGAGCCAGACCAGCGGGTTCAGGCTGAAGCCCTTCGTCACCGGGCCGCGCTCGAACTCGGTGTCGTAGGCCTCGGACGCCATCGCGCTGGGTGAAACCTGCGGCGCAAAGGTGGCGGCCAGCTCCTGCACCACGTAGCGTTGCAGGCGGGTGGCGGTGTCGAGCGTGGTGCCGGCAAAACTGGCGACCAGCACGCCCATCAGCGCCTTGGCCATGGTGGCGTCGATGCCGAGCGCCTGCACGAAGTTTGCGGAACCAACCACAAAAGCGCCGATGGCCTTGCCGCCGGTGACGGATTTCCAGTCGCCATAAACCTGACCCCACAGGGCGGTTCCGGTGGCACCGGGGAAGGCGTCTTTCCAACCAAAACCGATGCCCGCACCGACGGCGAGGATCACCAGCGTGGCGAGGAAGCCCTCCAGCAGCATCGAGCCATAGCCGACGAACTGGGCGTAGGTCTCGCGCTTGATCTGTTTGGAAGAGGTTCCCGAGCTGACCAGGCAGTGGAAACCGCTGACGGCTCCGCAGGCGATGGTGACGAAGAGGAAGGGCACGATGGGCGGAGCGTTGAGCGGCGACTCATTGAAGGCGGGCGCCACCATTTGCAGGGTCTGCGTTTCCCCCGCAGCACCGGGGAAGCCGATGAAGGCGGCGGCGATCAGACCGACCACGATCAAAGCCAGGCTGCTGACGAGTTGCAGGCTGTTGATGTAGTCGCGCGGCTGCAGCAGCACCCACACCGGCATCACGCTGGCGGCGTAGCAATAGGCCAGCAGCACGGCGACCCAGGCCCAGATCGGCCAGGCGGCGAGGCTGGAATTGATCGATTGAATGGCCGATCCTAGCGCGCCACCGGTGGAGGCGATGCCGGGGCAGCCCGCGCCCAGCCAGACGGTGGCGTACATGAGGGTCAGGGCGATGATGCTGGGCCACATCAGGTTGCCGCCCTTGCGGTGCACTTTGACACCGATCCAAATCGCGATGGGGATTTGCAGGAAGACCGGCAGGATGGACTCGGGAAATTGCACGAACACGCTGGCGATGACCCAGCCAAAAATTGCCAGCACCACCCACAGCGCGAACAGCAGGAGAAACAGGAACAGCAGGCGCACGCGGCGGTTGAGCAGGCGTCCGGCCACCTCTCCCACCGTCATGCCGCGATTGCGCATGGAGACGACCAGCGCGCCGAAGTCGTGCACGGCACCGACGAAGATCGAGCCAAACAAGATCCACAGCAGCGCCGGCACCCAGCCCCACATGATGGCGAGCGCCGGTCCCACGATGGGGCCGGTGCCGGCGATGGAGGTGAAGTGATGGCCAAACACCACGAAGCGGTCGGTCGGCACGTAGTCGCGGTCGTCGTTGA
>JAGRPD010000020.1 GCA_020439875.1 Verrucomicrobiales bacterium | reverse complement strand
GGCCAGATCGTCATCCGTCCGATGATGAACCTCGCTCTCAGCTACGATCACCGCGTCGTGGATGGCAAAGAAGCCGTCACTTTCTTGATTCGCATCAAAGAATGCCTCGAAAATCCAGCCCGCCTGCTGGTCGGAGCGTAATGGATTGAGCGCTTTCGGCGATGGATTGGTCCATCCTGAGACGTACTTTTCCCCGTCCTTGCTCCCATCATGAATCCTCATCCTCACTCGGAAAACGCCCACGCACCGCGCGGGTTCTTTGTGTGGATGCGGAACAAGCTGCTGGCAGGCCTCTTCCTCACTCTGCCGCTCGCCGCCACCTTCTTCATTCTCCGCTTTTTCTACGATCTGCTGCACGGCCTCAGTGAGCCGCTGCTGCGTTTCCTCGTGGATCTCAGCAATGAAATGGCTGGCCGCACCCTGTTCAGCACCGAGGACGCCAATTTCAAACTCGCCACCGGCTTCATCGGCGTCCTCATCCCCCTGCTCGCCCTCGTCGCCCTCGGCATCATGGCCACCAACGTCATCGGCGTCCGCATCGTCGCCTTCTTTGACCGCCTCCTGCTGACCATCCCCTTCGTCTCCTTCATCTACAAATCCCTGCGCCAGGTGATTGACTCGTTCAAAACCCTCGGCAGCGGCGGCAATTTCAAACGCGTCGCCTACATCGACTACCCCGTCCCAGGCCTGCGCATGCTCGCCTTCGTCACCGGTCAGTTCACCGATCCCCGCTCCGGCAAGGCCATGACCACGGTCTTCATGCCCACCGCGCCCAACCCCACCACCGGCATCCTCCTCGTCGTCGATTCCGACAAAGTCACCGACGCCGAGATGAGCCTGGAAGAGGCCATGAAGATGATCTTTTCCGGCGGCCTCATCGTGCCGGAAAACGCGCGCCCCCTCAACAAACGCCCCGCTGACACGGCCGACAGCCCGCTGCCACCTCCGCCCACGGAGACCTTCGATCCCGAGTCCGATCCCGAAGCTCCCCCGCTGCCCATCGGCCTGCCGCGAGCGGAAGACTTCGACTCGGGAGATCCAGACATCCTCGCCTCCGCCGATGACGACGCCCCATCCAGCCATCGTCGTCGTGGCATCTCCCGCGTGCTACCCTGGAAACGCACCCGCTGAGCCCCGCCCGCGTCGTTGTTTCTAGCGCGTCCCGCTGCTTCTGAATCGGAGCATTTTCAGCAGCCCGATCACGGCCTCCGCCAGCACCTTGGCCGATACGGCCGACCAGCCCAGCGTCTTCATCCCCAGCACGACCAGGGCTCCAGAAATCAGCGTCTGCATCAGCACTCGGAGCATCAGTTTCCCACCCCTCGGTCCCGCACGCACCAAGCCATCGGGCTCTCCCAGCTGCGCTTGCAACGTCCGCACCCCCGGCATCGCTGCCTTACCCGCCAGCAACGACACTCCCAAAGGTGCCCCCCAGCCCTGCAGCAGCCAAAAAATCGCAAAATCCACCAGCAGCGGCAGCAGATAGGTCCACGCAAATCGCACAAAGACCCAGTAGATGCGGATCGAGTCCACCACCGGATTGAAGTGCGATGCCGCGTTGTTTTCCAAATACACCGTCTGGATCGGCACCGTCTCAAATCGGAATCGGCGGGCAAAGGCCTGCAGCAGCATCACCAACTCAAACTGATAGCGCCGCGCATCCACCCGCAGCAGTGCCCCCATCAGGCCCAGTGGAATGCCTCTCAGCCCCGTCTGCGTGTCCGTCAAAGAGATCCCCGTCAGCAGCCGAAACACCCACTTGGTCAGGCTATTTCCAAACTGACTGCGCAGCGGCGTACCCTCTCCAAACGCCCGCGTGCCCAACACCAGCGCATCCGGACACTCCACCGCCCGCTCCGCCACCCGCAGGATGTCCTCCGGCAGGTGCTGCCCATCGGCATCCGCCGTCACCAGCACCTCCGCCTCTTCTCGCTCCGCCAAAAAAGCCTGCATCCCCGTTCGCAACGCCACCCCTTTGCCCAGATTCATCGGATGCCGCAGCAACCGCACCTTCTCCGACACCGCCGCTGCTTCCTCGAACCGTTCCGCAAATTCGGATCCCGATCCATCGTCAATCAGCCAGATCCGCCGCACCCGCTCATCCGCCGCCAACGCAGACACAACTCCACGCAACCCGCTGCCGGGCTGCAAAGCTGGGATCAATACCGAACAAGCCATCGCAACGCTCGGTCTCTCCGCTCGATTGCCGCCTCACGCAAGCGAGATTCCGCCCGCCGCCGCTTCCCTATCGATCTTTGGGCGGCACCCAATTGGACCCCATCTGATTGTCCGTCCCGCCGAGGACCTCCAACCCCTTCGCCTCTTCCTTGCCCGCATCCAACAGATTGTCCGAGATCAGACACCGCCGACAGTCTTTGATCCTCAGCAACACCCCCGGACTATCCAGCACCGTATTGCCCCGCACCTGCGTTCTCCGGCATCCCACAAAATCCACCGCTGCCTCCTGCCCCCGCACCCCGCTCACCGCGTTATCCGCGAAGATGCAGCCTTCGCAATTCCGAAACACCACTCCATTGCGCTCCGTGTCCTTCGTCTCATTCACCACGTAGCGGGGATTGCGATCCATGCTATTGCCCGTCATCACCACCGAACGGCAATCCTCCACCAGCACATCCTGCATCATGCCCTGCCACAACGTGTTGCCTGCCACCGTGACGCCTCGCGCCCCCACCAGGTGCAAATTCACCTGCACATCGCTCATCACATTGCCCGTGATCGTCACATGACCTTCCATCGTCTCTGCCACTCCGATCCGCTTTCCCACACCCTCATCAAAACCGCGTCCCAGCACCCGAATGTTCGCACTGTCGGGCGCATTGCGACTGTGCTGAATGGTGCAGCCCGTGATGGCCACCTCACCCGTTGAGCCCCCAGTGCAATCGATCAAAACATTCGCCGTCGCTTCCCCCTCTTCCGCATGATTGCCTTCAATGTCGCAGGTGCCAATGTGCAGATTCCTCACATTGCCACCCCGCGAGACCACCCCTCCGCCTCCATTGTAGCTGATGTGGCAGCCCACGATGTTTGACTGGTGCAGATTCACATTGTCATAAAACACCCCGATGCCCCGGTTGTGGTAAAAGTGACAGTTCGCGATCAAGACGTTGCGATTCCGCTCCGTCAAATGAACCGCATGTCGGCAGCCACGCACCACCACCCGATCCAGCGTCAGCTGCATCGTACCCGTCGCCTCAATGCCATCCGCCGCTTCATTCCCGCCCACGATCTCGATCCCCGTCACCGACGGCGTCCGCTCCCGCTCCCACACCCGATCCTTCACCGTCGCAGGCGACGCCGTACCATCATGAGTGCCACGAAAATGCAACGCAGGCCCCTCTCCCTCCATCACCAGCCGCGCCGTACCATCGCCCGATAGAGCCGCAAACCCGCCCTTTTCCAGATCGATCGTCACCGTCCGGGTCAGCCGATACACACCGCGTGGCAGCGTCACTCCGCCTTCTTTTGCCAAGGCACCTTCCAGCGCCTCCGCACAATCCTTCACCCCATCTCCCAAGGCCTCCCAGTCCGCCCCACGCACCATCGGACCCCACACCAACCCGCAAACTCCCAAAATCAAAAAACATCGATGCATCGCCCCACAACGCCCGCTCTCCAAGCCGCCTTTCATCCCCCATCCCTCATCCCTCATCCCTCATCCCTCATCCCTCATCCCCAAAAATAAATCGCCACCGGCAGACCCACCAGCAAGAACCAGCCCGCGAGGGAGATCAGAACCGGCGGCGTCGCCGTATCCACGTTACCGCCCCGGGCCAGCGGGAGAGTCACTTGACCGAGTTCTTCGGGAAACCAAATCAGCGCGAGTGGCACCAGCAAGCCCAGCGAGCTTTTGACCGCCCCAATCGTTACCCCACCCGCCTGCATGAACCCAGTGATGGCAAAGGCGATCACCAGCAAAAGCGCGAGAAGTTTGCTCCATGAAACTGTCATCATGATTCGAGAAGATTCGCCTAGGCTACACCTTCAGCTCTCCGATTGGCGAACCCATTTTTCAAAGAATTTTGGGTCTATTTTCAATATTTTATAAATTTTATCTTGTATTTAATATTTTCTATATTTATTGTATTTACCTGAACCTCATCCTCTCATGAAGCATCAGGTCCTTCTCCCCCACCAATTCGCTCCTGCCACGGAAATCGTCTTCGATGTCGCTTCCTTCGGCCAAGTTTCCCTCCCAGAAGCCTGCTGTCGCCTCGGCTTTCAGGTGGACATCGTCCCCTCCCTCTGCCCCGACCAACTCCTCTTTGGTGTCATCCACCTGGATGAAAACAACCAATCTCTGGCGTCGGGATTTGCGATCCGTCTGGATCTGGATCGCGGAGAAATCTGGGATGCGGTCAACAACACCGGCCTCATCGGATGGCTGGATGTGGATCAGCTCAGTCTGGCACGATTCACCGAGGAAGAACCCCTCCTGCTCAGCTTTGAAATCGAGCACACTGGACACGCCCTCATCCCCACCCTGCGAGTGGGCGATGAAGAATGGCTCTACCCCAGTCTGAACATGCCCGCGAACCGCATCCTGGGAGCCATCGCTGGCGTGCCCGAGGGCAGCGCAGGATCCAGCGAGTGCTTTCTCCACCCGGCCCTATGGCGGGAGCAGGACTGAGTGCCTGCATCCCCGCCCAGCGCCCGATCTCAATTGTAGGCAGACTCCCCGTGAGCGGCTTGATCCAGCCCCTCCCGCTCCTCCGCCTCAGTGACGCGCAGTCCACCACACACGGCGCGGACGACCACGAGAATGACGATGGACACCACCAGCGAGTAGCCCGCCGTGATCACTGCTGCCATGGTTTGTAGGCCCAGCTGAGGCATCATTTCAAAATCACCACTGCCACCGAAGGCCGCTGTGCCCACCACCGCCGCCAGCAAGGTGCCAACGACACCGCCCACACCGTGCACGCCCACCACGTCGAGGGAGTCGTCGTATTTGAAGTGGTTCTTCAATTTCACCGAGGCCCACCAGCACACCGCACCCGACACCGCTCCAATCAGCATGGCACCCATCGGGCCAGCCACACCCGACGCTGGCGTGATGGCCGCTAGACCCGCGATGGATCCCGTCGCAATGCCCAAAACGCTGGGTTTGCGGATGGTGAAGCACTCAATCAACGCCCACATGCAGGCACCCGTCGCCGCCGAAATGTGCGTTACAAAAAGCGTCATCGCCGCCGCATCGGTCGCTGCGCCCTGGCTGCCGGCGTTAAAACCAAACCAGCCCACCCACAGCATCGCCGTGCCCGTCACCGTCATCGGCAAATTGTGTGGCGGATGCGGATCGGTGCGTTTCCCCACCATGATGCAGGCCACCAGCGCCGCCACACCCGCCGTGATGTGCACCACAATGCCTCCCGCCAGATCGATCACGCCCTTCTGTTGAAACCAGCCGCCAAACCAAGTGATGTGGCAGATGGGCGCATACACCAGCACCGACCACAGCACGCTGAAAAGCAACATGGCGCTAAACTTCACACGCTCCACAAAAGTGCCCACGATCAGCGCGGGGGTGATGATGAAAAAAGTCATCTGGAAGGCCGACGGTAGGATTTGATCCGCCGTGACGCCGCGATGAAACAGATGCGACCAGCCACCGGTGAGCCCGCCGCTTTTCCCCACGGCCAAGCTGTACCCCACCCCGAGCCACACCAGGGTAAGCACGCAGGTCAGCGAAAAGCAGTGCATCAGCACGCTCAGCACGTTTCGCTTCTGCACCAAGCCTCCGTAAAACAGCGCCAGTCCCGGAATGGTCATGAACAACACCAAAGCCGTCGCGGTCAGCATCCAGGCGTTATTTCCCGTGACCTGCGGTGAGGCCTCCGCCGCCATGGCGCTGGGAGTGGTCATCCAAAAAACAGCGGCAAGGGCAGCCAAACGGCGCAGGAAGGAAGTCATGACGGAGGGAGAGTGGGTGAAGGATGCCGCACCCAGGAACAACAACACGAACCGGGCGCGAAGCCCCCATCAGAGAAGATTCTGGCAAACCTGTCAACTCCCTTGAAAGACCACTCGAAGTTCTGGCGGGGTCGAGCCCGGGCTCCCTCCATCAACCATCTTTTACCCTCCATTTTTCACCAAATCTCATCCTTCACTTTCGGCGCTTTGGTTTCGCCGGATTCGCGAGCGCGGCGTCGAGCAGTGCGAGGGCATCCTCACGCGCCTCCGACGGAGGCAGACTGCTGATCGCAGGACGCAGGGAGGCTGCGGCGTCCCCGGCCATTCGCAGTTCGTTGAGAAGATCGATCAAATCACGATGGCGGCGGTCGCTGACAAGTTCACCGGCCCAGTGCCGGAGAATACGCGCAATCAGCTCGGCCACCGCTTCATGAATCCCAACGCGCGCCGTCAGCACTTGGGAAAAGTCCCGAATCCAGTAGTTCGTCGCAGCAAAGGCATGAAACTCCTTGGGCGACCAGTCCGGGTATTTGCCAACCAGACCGTCATAAATCTTTCGCACCGGCTTGGCAAGGTCACGCAAGTGTTCAAACGGGTCGCCACAGACCCTGCTCCGGGGCATTGAGAACGATGGGCTTTCGCGAAGGACGCCTGTCTGACTGCCGTCGATCTCAGGCATATCTTCCGTTACCAGGAAATCCGTGTGCACATCAGCCAACGGGCTGGACAGCCATCCGACCGTCTTTGATGCAGCCATCAGTGGTGCTGAAGCGGCCATCGGCACCAATTCCTCTCCAACCATCATCGACGGCTGATAAACCTCCCGCTTCGCGACGGGCACCTTTTCCGCCTCATCCCAGGCTACAAAGGATGCGCCTTTGCAGGTGAGGTTGTGCGCGATGGCCGTCGCCACCGCCTCTTCAGTCAAACCCGTTTCCAGCAAATGATCGATGCGTTGGCGCGCCCACAGCAGGCGGGCGGCGTCGCTGAGCATCACGCAGGAGCTTTCATCAAACACAAACCGGGTCCGCCACGGCGACCTGTCAGGACGCAGCCCATGAAGCTCAAGCTCCGCCGTGTCGGCATCAGCGAGGCGCACCGGCAGCAGCCTCACATCCCCCGCATGAAGATCCGCCAACCGGTCCGACCCGTTGGCGGCGGCCACTCCTTCGGAAACGATTCGCAGTCCGGTCAAAACCGGCCGCCGAAGCGTGACGGCCAGGCTTTTCACCGCCGCAGGAATGTCGTCGTCCGGCGTCATCAGCGCGCAGCTCCCTCCTGTCACTCGGGCCAGATCCTTCAAAAAGGCATCATTCACCGCGCGGTCGATGCCAAAGGTGTGCACCGGCATCCGCATCCTCTCGCCCCGAGCCATTCGAAGAATCACCTCTTCATTGCCCACCTGCCCGTCGGTGATGAGGATCATGCGCGCGGGCCGGTCGGATCGAGTCGTTCCATGCAGGTCCAGCACATGCTCCAAGGCGGGCAGCAGTTCCGTCCCGCCACCCACACCCAAACCGGCGAGATTCTGGAATCCTCCGTCATCCAAAATTTCGTCGCGCAGCATCAGCGAGTCGGAAAAATCCTGCCAGCCGCTTTCAAAGCAAGTGATCCAGACGCGGTCGTTCACACCCAGTTCGCGCACGAACGCGTGCAACGCCTCCGCCGCCTTCTCCCAGTTGCCTCCGTCCATGCTGCCGGATCGGTCGAGCAAAAAATAGAAGTCCTGAGCGAAGTCATCTCCCGCCGTCGCAGCCTGACTGACGTCCGGTGCACGCACCTGCAACAGCGCGTAAAGGCTGCCTCCATGCCGCGAGATCCAGGCACGCGGCACGGCCTCCGTGACGGTGCTTTCGTCCCATCGCAGCACAAAATCGCGATCCGGCAGATGCTGCTCGCCGGCGAGTTCGACTTCGAGCCTCTCCGCCTGCACTCGGAGGATCGCGGGATGGGTGGGACTGGAGCAGGATTTCAAATCCACCTCCGCCGCATCCAGCGTGCCGTGCAGATACACGGTGGCCGCATCGGAATGATCACCGCAGATGCGCGGCGGCGTGATGCGTGACGCGTCGGGCACTTGATCCGTATCGTCCTCCGTGCCGAGCCCCCGATTTTTTTTCAACAAGGGCTTCCCCGGAATGTAACGAACCCCCGGACTGAACGGAATGCGAAGGGACAGACCCGATCCAAGCCGGTCGAGCGATTCCACATACGCGAACCGAATGATGATGCGGTCGCCCGGCGCGGTGTTGCCGAGTTGCAGCGTGAACACATTGCCGCGTTCCATTTCCACCAGCGCGGTGCGGTGCCCCGCCGCTTTCTTTTCCGCCACCGTGCGGCGCGCCTCCTTTTCTTCCATCACCACCGCGCGAATGACGCGGTCATTGACGATCATCTCGCAGCGATGCACCGCCGCGCTTCCAGGCAGCGGAAAGGTGTAAGTGACATCGAGCGGCTCCCGCGCGGTTTGCTCGAAAACTTGATCCATTTCCACCAGCACCGTGTCTCCGGTGACGCGAAACCGGGTCTCGACATGCGTGAGCGGGAGGATGATGCGGGATTTGGCAAGACTGGCGATGAGGCCGAAGGCGGGCGTTTTCATGATGTGGAAAAGTTAGGTGCTGGAGGATTCGAGAATGCTTTGAATGGCGGAAAGCTGGGCGGGCGTGAGCCGAAGTCCCGGACGCCGGGAGACCAGCATCAGTTCGGGCGAAATGGGAAAGGTCTGCCAGGTCTCAGGCTGCACCACGGGGGCGGCCGCCACATCGGGCAGCCGGGTCTCACCGCTGACGGCGGACTCCACCGTCTGCCGCAGTTCATCATCGCTGCGGCCAAACAGCAGCGCCTGAATGCGGCTCAACGGAAGCCCCTCCGCCTGCAGCACCCGCACCGCGCAGGCTTGGAGAAAATGCCGCTCGCCATAACCCTGCCCTCCGCCCGCAGTCGGCGCGTCGAGCAGCCCCATGGTGCGGTAATAACGCAGCGTGCGCGGCTGGGTCTCGGTGGCGACTTGGCCGTTCGCCGGGACCACGCGGTGTTGGGCGCACCATTGGGTGACGCGTTCAGCGAGTTGATCGACGGTGAGATCCATTTCCCAATCGTATTGCAATAACAGTGTTACTGCAATACCAATTTTCAAAGCACCTGATTTTTGTTCGGAAGAATCCATAACGCCGCCCCAGCTCGCCCTCTCAAAACGGCCCCGCTACACGCTTTCCAATCCCCGCACCGTCTCCGCCGTGCTGCTGCCAAACTCGCTCGTCTCCACCCCCATGCGCTGCGCCATCGCCACGAACAGGTTGGCCAACGGCGTGTTGTCCTGCGCGTCATGCGCCACGTAACCCTGGTGCCGGTAGCCGCCACCGGCGACGATGACCGGCAGGTTGTGCCAGTCGTGCGAGCTGGCGTTGCCGAGGTTCGAGCCAAACACCACCGCCGTCTGGTCCAGCAGCGTTCGATCCGCTTCTTCGATGCCGCGCAGCCGCGTGAGGAAATCGTTGAAGGCCTTGAACTCCGCCGCTTCGATCAACTTCAATTCCTCGATCTTCGCCTCGTCCTTGCCGTGATGGGAGAGATTGTGCCAGTCGGTCTTTACGCCCGGCAGATTGCTCGGCACCGCGTTCATCGCTCCGAGCTGGAAGGTGATGGTGCGCGTCGAGTCGGTCTGCAAAGCCAGCGCGATCATGTCATACATCAGCCGCTGTTTGGCGATGGCGTCGTTCTTATCCGCGATGTCCTTCGGCGGCTTCGCATCCACTTTGGGTTTGGGACGCTGCGCCCATGCCTTCGACTGCTGCAGCCGCGCCTCCAGATCCCGCACCGAGGTGAGGTATTCATCGAGCTTCTCCTGGTCACGCCGTCCCAGCGTTCCGCCCAACCGTTTGGCGCGGCCCATCACCGTGTCGAGAATGCTCGACCCGCTCTCGAGGCGGCGTCGCTCCTTTTCCACCTCATACTGGGTGCCCTCCAAAAACAACGCCTGAAACAGCCGTGCCGGAGAAGCCTCCGACGGAATGCCCACGCCATTCGCGGTCCACGACAGCGAGGAACCATCCCGCGCACTGAGGATCAGGCTCGGGAAGCGCGTCTCTTGGCCCACCTTTTCCGCGATGCGCTGGTCGATGGAAATGGTGTTCTTGAAACCCGCCAAACCCGGTCGCTTCGCCGAAGTCAGCCAGGTCATTTCACTCGCATGACCGTTGTTGCCATTTTGCTCGGGGTGGCTCAGCCCGGAGAAAACCGTGAAGTGCTCCCGGTTCTCCCGCAGCAGCGAAAGGTAGGGCGTCTCCGCGTAATCCCTGCCCTCCGCCTGCGGAAACAAATGCGGCCCGTGAAAGCCGAGCCCCGCGCACATCGCCACAAAGCGCTTCGGCGGTGGCGCGGCCGCAGCGCGAGAAAAGCTGGGCAGCATCGCCTCCAGCAGCGGCAGACTCAGCAGTGTGCCCGCGCCCCGCAGCACATGGCGGCGCGACAGCGGCGCGCGGGTGGAGATGTGGGGAAGATTCATCAGCGTGTGAGGGATGTTAGGTTATTTTTCCTGGAAGATTCGGCTGCCAACCACAAGGCGCATCATCTCGCCCACCCGAAAATGGTTTTTCGCCGACTCCCGCACCAGACGATCCACCTCCGCGCGGTCGGAGAACCCCAACTCGCGACCCGAGGCAAACGTCAGCAACTTCACCAGCAGCGTCCGCGCCAGCATGGCGGGCTCCTTTTCCAGCAGGGCCTGAAACTCGTGAAATCCAGTGAAGGCGCGGCCGTCCTTCATCGCTCCCGAGGCATCCACCGGCAGCCCCAGCTTGTAGCGCACCTTTTTGCCGCCCGCCGTCACGTCCACCTTGTCCCCCTCGCCCAGACTGCGGTAGCGCTCCCGCCAGCCGCCGATCGGATTGAAGCTCTCCATCGCAAAACCCGGCGGATCAATGCCCTCATGACAGGCGCGGCAGTTAGCCTGATCACGGTGCTTCACCAAAATCTCACGCAGCGTCGTCGCCCCGCGAATGTCCGGCTCCACGCCCGGCACACCCGGCGGCGGCGGTGGCGGCGTCTGGCCAAAGATCCGCTCCAGCAGCCACACGCCGCGCATCACGGGCGAGGTGTTGGTGCCGTTG
>JAGRPD010000198.1:14126-14296 GCA_020439875.1 Verrucomicrobiales bacterium | reverse complement strand
GAGGCGGCCTACACGATGCAGAAGTTCATTCGAGCGGGGACCGGCACGCATCACATCGACAATTGCAGTCGAGCGTGACACTCTCCCTCAGTCGTCGGTCTGGCGGCTACCATCGGTCGAGGTGCCATGAGCAATCCGCTCGTGGACATGCAAAAACCGGACGTGATCTT
>JAGRPD010000198.1:0-14096 GCA_020439875.1 Verrucomicrobiales bacterium | reverse complement strand
GTGGCGGCGACCGGCTTGAAAAAGGCGTTGGCGCGGGGGGCGAAGATGATCGTGGCCGATCCACGCCGGATCCGGCTGGCGGAGATGGCGGATCTTTATTTGCCGATTCGAGTCGGCTCTGATGTTGCCTTGCTGCTGGCCATGGCGCATGTGATCGAGCGCGAGGGGCTGGTGGATGAGGCGTTCATCGCGGAGCGGACGGAGGAGTGGGAGGCGTTTCGTCAGCACATTCGGCAGTTCACGCCGGATTGGGCGGAGACGATTTGCCAGGTGCCTGCGGCGGACATTGAGAAGGCGGCGCTGATTTATGGTCAGGGCAGGCCTTCGGCGATTTATTACACGCTGGGCATCACTGAGCACATTTGCGGCGTGGATAACGTGCAGAGCCTGTGCAACCTGGCGCTGATGACGGGGAACCTGGGGGTGGAAGGCGCGGGCATCAATCCGATGCGCGGGCAAAACAACATCCAGGGGTGTGGGGATTGCGGGGCGGAGACAAACATTTATCCGGGCTACGAACGGGTGGATGATCCCAAGGTGCACGCGAAGTGGGCGGCTTTTTATGGTCGGGAAGATTTGGATCTGGGCCAGCAGAAGACCAAAGTTTCTGCGCTGAATGAGGCGGGCACATCGATCCATGCGATGCTGATCGATGGGGAAAACACGGTGGTGACGGATCCGGATCGCAATCACTGCGAGCATGCGTTGAAGAGTCTGGAGCACTTGGTGGTGATCGATCTCTTTTTGACGGAGACGGCGAAGATGGCGCATGTGGTGCTGCCTGCTTCGGGCTGGGGTGAGACGGCGGGGACGAGTTGCAACACGGAGCGTCGGGTGCAGCGACTGCGGGCGGCGGTGCCGGCGGTGGGTGAGGCCAAACCGGACTGGTGGATCGTTTCCGAGATCGCCAAACGGGTGGGCATTCCGGGGTTCGATCATTTTCACAGTGCGGCGGATGTCTTCAATGAGCTGTGCCAGGTGGCGGCGAATTACGCGGGATTGGACTGGGAGCGGACGAATCGGGAATCGCTGAACTGGCCGGTGCCGACGAAGGATCATCCTGGGACGCCGATGCTGCATGAGGGCACGTTCTCGAATGGACGAGGGCTTTTCAAATTGATCGGCTACCGAGATCCGGCGGAGGTGATCGATGAGGCGTATCCGCTGTGGTTGACGACAGGGCGGCGGTTGCAGAGTTATCACTCCCGGACGCAGACGGGCCGGGCGCAGGGCATCGACTACCTGCTGCCGGAGGAGCGTCTCGAGGTGCACCCGGACGATGTGGCACGGCTGGGATTGAGAGATGGCGGTGGGGCGCGCATCAGCTCGCGACGTGGCAGCATCGAGGTGAAGGTGCGGGCGACGGACAAGAGCCCGCGTGGCACGGTGTTTGCGAGTTTTGCGTTTGATCAAACGCCGATCAATCGGTTGACGGGATCGGGCTACGATCCGGTGACGATGACGGCGGAGCTGAAGGTCTGCCCGGTGCGGGTGGAGGCGCTGGATTGATCCGGCGGGAGGCGGGTCGGAGGGCAGCTTGTTACCAAGCGGGCTCGATCATCTGTGAATCGATGCGTTGCCATTCGTCGATCATTTGGGTGAAGAGCGCGGGTTCGGAGGAGGACACATCGGTGGTTTCGGCGGGATCTTTCTCCAGGTTGTAGAGCGCCCAGGCCTGGGAGCTGCCTTTGCCTGCGGCTCGGCTGATTTTCCACGGGCCCCGGCGGAGAGCGGCCTTTTTGCCGACGCGCCAATACAGCGGGCGCTCGGCCAGAGGCGTGCCGTCGCGCAGCAGGGGGAGGAGGTCGAGACCGTCGCGCTGGATCTTGCGGTCGGCATCGCTTTCGCGGATCCAACGGCGAGCGGTGGCGGCGATGTCGGTGCTGAGAATTGGGGTGTCGAGGACCTGTCCGGCAGGGATTTGAGCGGGCCAGCGGATGAGGAAGGGCACGCGGATGCCGCCCTCCCAGAGTTCGGCTTTGCCGCCGCGCAGGGGGGCGTTGCTGGAGGTGAGTTCGGCGGTGGGGCCGCCGTTGTCGCTGAGGAAAACGACGCAGGTGTTGGCGCGGAGGCTGGTTTCATCCAGGGTGTTCAGCACGCGGCCGACACCGTCGTCGAGGTGGGTGAGCATGGCGGCAAAGAGCCGCCGCTGGACATCCTCGATGTGGGAAAAGCGCTCGAGGTAGCGGTCATCCGCCTGCAGGGGGCTGTGCACGGCATTGAAGGCGAGGCAGAGAAAAAAGGGCTGGCTGGCGTGGCGCTCGATGAAGGAACAGGCCTCGCGACTGAAGGCGGTGGTGAGATTTTCCGGTTCGGCGACGGGTTGACTCAGGCGCAGCAGGGGGTTGTCGGCATCGTAGTCGGGCTCGTTGCTGCCGAGGTGAGTGCTCCAGATGATGCGACCGTCGGGCGAGGTCCAGCGACCTTGGCTGCCATCGGGCAAGGCGCGGCGGCGCAGCCAGGTGACGGTGCCGGACCAGGGTGGTGGGCGGTAAAAGTGACCCTCGTGAAGGAAGCCGAAAAATTCATCGAATCCCCGGCGCTGAGGGTGGTATGCGGCGGTGGCTCCGAGGTGCCATTTGCCGACGAGCGCGGTGGCGTAGCCGGCATCGCGCAGGGAGTCCGCCAGCGTGCGTTCGGCGGGAGGCAGACCGATGGCGGGATCCATGTTTCGAGCGCCGATGGGGTTGAATTCAAAACCGAAGCGCGTCTGCCAGCGCCCCGTGAGGAGGCCAGCGCGCGAGGCGGCGCAGAAGGGCGCGGTGACGTAGCCGGCGGTGAAGCGGGCTCCGTCGGCGGCGAGAGAATCGATGTGCGGCGTGGCAATGTCCCCGCCCTGGCAGGAAAGCTCGCCGTAACCGAGATCGTCGGCGATGAGGACGACGAGATTGGGCCGATCGGCAGCCGCGGAGGTGCCAGGGAGAGCGAGAGCCGCGAGAGCGGAGAGGAGACGGCGCATCACTGGAACTGAACGGGCGTGGTGATCATGGCACCGCGTTCGTCGGTGACGGAGAGGAACCAGGTGTTGGCGGCGGCGGGTGGTGCGGCAGCGGTGACGGTGCTGCCCTGCACGGTGGCGGGAGCTTTTTGCCACTTGCGCGCGGAGCGCAGACCGGTGTCGGTGGTGTAGTGCAGGGCGGCTTCCGAGATGGGGCTGGGAGCTTTGAGCGGAGCGTGGACCTGCGTGCCCTGAACGACGGGATCTCCCAGCTCAGGCAGTGGCAGGCCGCCGCGACATTTGGAGTCGATGAACCAGCCGATTTCTTCCGGGGCCCAACCCGCCGGATGGCTGTGGCGCATGGCCACTTCGATCCGCATGTGCTTCTCTCCCGGCACGGCGTCAAAGCTCTTTTGGTAGCTGTCGAGCACGTAGTGCACGTCGTTGGTGCCATTGACAAAAAGGATGGGCACACGGCATCGGGTGAGCAGGCGGGAGGGATCGTAAGCCTCGATCCAGGCCTGACGATGCTCGCCGAGCTGGTCGATGCTGGGTTTTTGCACGGACTCACCTTCATACAAAAATCCGCAGCCATAGACGGGCACGGCAGCTTGGAAACGCGAGTCCAGCGAGGCGACGAGACAGGTCGTGTAACCTCCCCAACTGATGCCAGTGACCGCCGTGTGATCGGCATCGACGGCGGGCAGCGAGCGCAGCAGGGAGTGGGCGCGGATGGCGTTGGCGGCGGCGTGGTAGGGCCAATCGTCGGAGGTGTCGGGCGTGCGGATGCAGTCGAACTTCTCTGGGTGACCCTGGCCCAATCCGCCGTGCTCGAGGTGGGTGCGGCTGTCTTGTTTGGAGGCTTGATTAAAAACGGGCTGCCCGTCGGCCCCATACTGCGGAGTCGGAGGGCGGCTGCCGGAGAGATCCATGGCGATGGCGGCATAACCTCGGCGGGCCCAGAGCCAGGCCCATTCGGCAAAGGCTGTGCCACCGCCGCCGTGAATCAAGACCACGCCGGGAAAGGGGCCTTGGGCTTGAGGGTCGAGCGTGGCGGGTGAGGCGTAAAAGGCGAACACTTCCGTGGCCTCACCCCGGACGGGTTGGCCTTGATAGATCAGGGAGTGAACGGGGCCGGAGGTGTCTTCCCAACGGAAGGTGGGAGGTTGAAACAAAGCGTCGAGATCCCACGGGCCGACGGTTTCAGCCTGGAGGGCGGGCAGCCCCAGGAGGAGAGAGAGGAAGAGAAAACAACGCACCCCAAGGTAACGAGCGAGAGGCGGGAAAATATCGGTCGGGGTGGGGAAGAGAGGTGTGGGCGAAGCTGCGGGTTGGAAGCTGGATGAATTCAACCTGGCGAGCTGCACGCACGGCGTCTCTTTTCTCCACTCAAACCTGGACGTTAGAACTTCAGCAGCAGCTCGGTGCGGGCTCCGTAGCTGGTGTCGCCATCTTCATCGATGCCGGTGAAGCCGCCGAGGGTGAAGATCATGCCACGGGCAAAGCCCTGCTGATACTGCGCGCCGAGGGCGGTGGTGAATTTTTCGGATTGACCATCCCAGGGACCGCGCGCGCCGAGTTCGACGAGGATGTTGCGGTAGCCTTCGGGATCAAAGAAGTGTTGCAGGCCGATGGCGGCCGCGATGGTGTCTCCCACGGAGTTTTTCAAAGGAGCCCCGTAGGCACCGAGTCCCACGGCGCGGTTGAGGAGCCCCATGGAGCCGAGAGGACCGCCATTGGCCGGGCCGCGTGCGGCGGAGGTGTAGTGGCCGGATCCGACCAGCGTGTTGAAGTAAAAGATGTCCTCGCTGTTGCGCAGATTTCGGGAGAACTCGTGCGTCAGGAGATAACCGGTATCGACGGCGGGAGAGGGGCCGCGCAGAGCCCAGGAGGCGTTGGCGCGGAGGGTGGAACTCCAATGCCCAAATCGCGCGCGGTGGCCGAGTCCGAAAAAGGCACCGTCTCCGCTGCCGGGTGAGCCAGTGACCCAGGCGGCGTCGGTTTCGAAAGTTCGGTGCGGGTAGTCCAGCGTGGTGGAGAGGGCGAAGAGGCGGGCATCGGGATCCTCGATGTTGTTGCCGCGGTGGATGTCGTTGAAGGCGTAGATGGCGGTGATGCGGGAGTTGGATGCGCCCAGCATGTAGATGTTGTGTCGAGTCACGGCAAAGGCGTCCATGATGTCGTTGGCTAAGAGGCCATCCTGCAAGACAAAGGGCTGCCGACCGATGCTGAATTGGTAGTCGAGGTGGTGTCGATCTTTGGGGTCGAGAAAGGGGAAGAGTTCGCCAAAATCGCCTTCAAAGAACAGGGTGCGAGGTTCCAGGTTGAGTTCATCCACCCAGCCCTGCGGCTTGGAGCCACCGAAGGAGTAGCCGGAGAAGCGACCTTCGTAATCCAAGGGGCGAAAGCCGATGAGGATGCGCTCGGTGCCGGTGAGATAAAGGTTGCCGAAGATGTCGAGGCGATTGGCCCACTCGGTGATGTCTTTGCTGCCTTGGTGAAATGTTTGCAGCCCACTGCGCAGGGTGCCGAATGCGGTGAAATAGGGGCGCCAGGTGGCCTTGGTGGGTAGGACGATGCCCGGATCGATGGGGCCGGGGCTGAGAAAACGATCTCCGCCGAAGAGGCTGCGACGCTCTGGCAGTTCGGTGTCGGTATCATCCAGGGAGCGTTGCTCGATCAGGTCGCGTCGTTCGCGATTGACGGAGAAAAGCAGATCGTCAAAGCGCTCCGTCAGGGTGGGCAGTTCTTCCTCGCGCCCGCGGGCAAATTTTTCAAAGGGAATGACCTGATCACTCAATTCCAGGCCGCCCGCATCGGTGATGACGGCGGGTTCCTGGGGAGGAGTGGGAGGGAGGGCGGTCGCAGGAGCGGGAAGAGCGGGACGGACCTCAGGCAGGTGCCCGGTTTCCAGATATTCCTGTGGCAGTGAGCAGGCAGAGATCAGCAGAGCGGCAGGAAGGGCGAGCGCCTGCAGCAACGGCAGGAGCGGCGAGCGATCCGGGGGGCACAGTCTGGGAGATGGGGAGCAACGTGACATGGCGAAGAGGAGCGGAGGCTCACGGGGCGGAGGGGAGATCCTTCAGCGCTTCGGGGGGGAGAAAGGGCAGGCCCTCGGGGACGCCTCCAGGCCAAAACTCGGGATGAAGGGGGCCGAGGTTTTGGATGAGCAGCGCGTTGGCCTCGAGATGGGCTCCCGACATGGCGGCTTCTTTGGCGGCGAGTTCTTCGGGGTCGGTGTGGGGGAAGGGGTAGGTGGCGAGAGGGACGTGGAGGATGGCGTCGGACGAGGGGCTGAGGTCGAACTCGCGGGCGCTCCCATCCAGCGGAATGGTACCTGCCCAGATCACCGTGGCTCCGCCGCGTCGGCTCTCGGGCGCGGCGGAGGGGCTGACTTGCTGCCCATGGACGACGCGGGTGGCGACTTCGCGTGGAGAGAGATTGTAGTCGAAGCCGACGGAGGACATGGCTTTGACAAAGTGGATGGGGACGGTTTGGGAGATGAGGCGGTACTCGATGCGATAGGGGCGGGCACCGCTGAGCTGATCCGGCTTGACTTGGTACTCGGCCTCCCGGTGGCTCAGGGGGGGCATCGTCATGCTGTGTTTGCGGACGGAGCCTGCCCGAGCGGTGTGCATTTCCGCCCTGGGAGAGGGGCGGATGAAGGGCAGCGGATCGAGGGAGATGTTCACCGGGAGTGCCTGTTCCCGCTCTCCGCCGACGAGGTTTCGTGTGACGAAGCGGGATTGGAGATTGAAGAGGTAGGGATCGCGGACCCAGGTTTTGTCTTCATCCTGCAGGGGGAGGCCCGCATTGGGTTTCCACGCGTTCTGCTCCAGCCAGCTGCCGGTCTTGGGCGCGTGGGCGTGGACAAAGCTGGACTCGAGGTCGCGCAGATCGCCGTTGGGATCCCGGTCTCCCGATTGGAAAAGCACGCGTTCCTGGGCGTCGATGACCTTCACTTCTAGGAACATGGGTCGGTCAGCATCGGCCCCGGATGGCACGGAGTGGCCGTTGGTCATGTTGTGGACGTCGAAGGCAAAACGCAGGCCGCGGGAATCGTCATCGCGGGTGACGTGGAGGGATTTGATTTGCAGCGCCCGCCGCAGCAGGCGGGTGCGTTCGGCGAAGGATTCATTGAGGAGATTGAACTGGCGGCAGAGAATGAGGCGGGCGGCCTCACGTCGCAGTCGGGAACCGGTGGGGTCTGCGGGATCGGCCCAAGGGAAGCCGACGTCGCTCAGCGCGCGGTCGCGCTCCTGGGCGGAGAGGGCGTCTTCAAACTCCGGGGTGCCCCAGCCTTCCCACCAGCGGAAGGTGATCCAGTCGGAGAGGGCGTGTCGCTTGGCCTCGCTGGCGGCGCGTCGCGCGGCTTCGTCGCGGTCGTTTTGCTGGCTGAATTGAGCCATGGCGTGGCGGAAGCGATTGCCGTAGGTGAACTCGCGGGCCTCGAGGGAGTGGGGGTAGAGCCCTGGGTGCACCAGGCTGTAGTCCGGCCCCAGCATCATGTGGTTGGTGTGTTTGCGCGGCGTGGTGGGCAGACCTTCGCGGCGGTCGCGGGGGGAGTTGCGGACGCGGGCGGCAGGTTGGAGGTCGAAATTCAAATCGCGTCCGTCTGCGGTGAGTCGCTGCTCCGGGGCGGGCACGGAGCCGGGCGTGCGGCCCATGTGACAATCCTGGCAGGAGATGCCTTGCTGGCTGGCGGGCGAGTTTTTCCACTCGGTGAAGGTGGACTCGATCCGGAAGCCGTGGGGGACGTTGACGTCGTGACAGGCTGCGCAGGCAGCGGAGGTGGAGATGACGGGGAACTTCAAGGCATCGCGGTGCACGGCTTTGCCGATTTCACCGTCTTCGGTGACCAATCCGAAGGCCTTTTCAGCCAGGGCTTTTTTCAGGCCGTCATTTCCCGTGGGTCCATAAATCGGGGCGGTGACGGTGCCGTGCGTCATGCTGATGCGACCGCTGCTGTTGCCGAAGTCGCGATCCACGCGGTGGCACACCACGCAGCTGATGCCCTCGATCATGATGGGGCTGCGCAGCATGGCGCTGGAAAACATCTTTTCCTCCCGCTGCATGCCGACAGGGCTGTGGCAGCGGATGCAAAAGTCGCCGTTGGTGCCGGAGGTGCGCTCGGTGATGAAGGTGTGCAGGGTGTTGAAAACGGGATCCATCATCGCGTAGGCATGGGGCGAGACGGACCATTCGGTGTAGTGCTGGGGGTGGCACTGGGAGCAACTGGCGGCGGTGGGAAAGCGTTTTTCGTCGCGCAGGATTTGCAGGTAGGTGCGGTGGGCGGCCTCGGCGGTCATCGGGGGAGATGCCTCGGGGCTGGCCGGAGTGGCGGCGGTGGCGAGGTCGGCGGCGGTGGCGAGCAGAGGGAGAAAGAGGGCCGATCCAAGCAGCCTAGAGACGAGGAGAGGGAGAGGCATGGAGGGGAGATTTTGCTGTCAATAAAGCTTGAAACTATGGAAATTTAAACAATAATATTTTAAATGTCTAGAATTTATCAAAAATTGAATTTCAAGCCTGCCAGATTCTCAGCGTTTTTTTTCCGCCTTTTTGCGGCCCTCGGACTGGTGGGGGGGCTGCTGGGCGGCGCTCCCTGTTTGATGGCTCAGCGCGCTCTGCTGGATCCGACTCAAACGGTGGGTGTGGAGACTTGCCGGGATTGCCATGATGCGATCGTCGGCAGCTGGGAGGGTACCGTGCATGAGAAGTCTCTGGCCCAGCTGACCCAGGGGAAGACGGCGGCGGAAATTCTGGCGCATGTCGGTCTCGGGACGGATCGATTGACGGCGGAAGGCTCCTGCGTGCGCTGCCATTTCACTCAGGAGTCGCTGGCGGGGGCGGTGCAGACGACGGCGGCGGTGAGCTGTGAATCCTGCCACGGTGCGGCGGCGGAGTGGATCGACGTGCACAACAGCAAGTCACTGACCCGGGCTGAGAGGGTGAGTCAGGCGAAGGCGGTCGGCATGGTGCATCCCGATGATTTGGTGGCGACGGGACGGATGTGTTTTGGCTGCCATGTGGTGGATGACGAGCAGCTGGTGAATCATGGTGGCCACGTGGCGACGAGTTCGGGTTTTGAGCTGCTGTCCTGGTATTCGGGCGAGGTGAAACACAATTTTTTGGTGACCAAACCGGGGCGCTCCGTGAAGAGCAATGGCGATGAGCCGATGCCGATCCCGGTGGAGCGGCGGCGGATGCTTTTCCTGGTGGGCAAGTTGCTGCATCTGGAGGCGGAACTGCGTGCGATGGCGCGCTGTGCGGATGCGCCGGTGGATGCGGAGGGGCATCTCGTCCAGGCAGAGGGTGGTGGGCCGACCTACGGAGTGGCGCATGCGCTGGCGATCCAGAAGATCGCTCAAGACATGGCGGCGGTGACGCGGGTTTTGCCGCTCAAGGAATATGATTTGGCGCTCGCCGTAATGGAGGGCGTGCCGATGACCACGGGTCATGGCGAGGAGTTCGCCGCCGCAGCCGCCGAGGTGGGGCGCATCGCGGAGGCGTTCTGCACCTCTCACGATGGCGGAGGTCTCGGCGCGATCGATCCGATCCTGGGAGCGCAGCGAGATCGTGTGGCCTCGGTGGGGGATGGGCGATGAGGCGGGAGCCTCAAGGCACCCTCACGGCAGCGAGGGCGGGGTCCAGTCGGGAATGCCGGTGGTTTTGAGCTGGGCGTTGTAGGCCTCGGTGAAGGGCTGGGTGGCAGACATCTCGGCGGTCTCATTCACCATCAGCGGGCGGGCGGATTTCCAAAAGGCGTCGTAGGCGGTGCGCAGGCGCTGGACCACCTCAGGATACTGGGCGCTGAGGTCCTGGGTCTGCAGCGGATCTGCCTCCATGTCGTAGAGTTTGCCTTGGGAGGGGGCGGCGGGCTGGGCGGCGGCTTTGCCTTTGCCCTTGGCGCGGCGAGCGGTGTTGCCGCCCGGCCCGACGTAGCGGTAGCGTGGGTCACGCACGCCGAAGTTGACCCACTCGAAGGTGTCTGGATCGGCCGCAGTGGGCCAGCGGGCGACGTGGGTGTAGAGCAGGCGATCAGGCCAGGTGGTGGAGCTGCCTTCGATGAGAGGCAGGAGGTTGCGGCCTTCCACCTGATCGGCCGGTGGCTCCGCTCCCGCCAGGGCCGCCAGGGTGGGGAGGATGTCGATGTGCGCGGCGAGGGTGGTGACGTCGCGCCCGGGTTCGATGTGGCCATCCCAGCGGATGAAAAAGGGCACGTGAACGCCGCCTTCGTCGGTGGAGCCTTTGAGGCCTTTTTGCTCGCCATTGTAAAAGGGATAACCAGGGGCCAGATCCTCATCGGGTTTGCCGGAGCCGCCGCCGGTCATGCCGTTGTCGGACATGAAGATGACCACGGTGTTTTTGAAGAGGTCCCACTGCTTCATCGTGGTGAGCAGGCGGCCCATGTTCTCATCGATGTTTTCGATCATGCCGTAGAAGCCGGCTTGATCCTTGCCGAAACCGACGTCGAGGAAGCGGCGAGCGTTCTTTTCTGGTGCGATGAAGGGGCCGTGTGGGGCGTTGGTGGCCAGGTAGGCAAAGAAGGGCTGTCCGGCCTGCTGCTGCTGGCGCATCCAGCCGAGGGCGGCGGTGAAAAACACGTCGGTACAGAAGCCGTGCGTTTGGACGAAGGTACCGTTGTGGCGGATGACGGGGTCCTGATAATGGTTGCCCGGCACGTCGGCGCAGGAGCAGGGGTAGGATTGGCCGATGCCGCCCGCGCCGTGGATGAAGGTTTCGTCAAATCCACGATGATTCGGCTGGTAGGCATCTTCATCGCCGAGGTGCCATTTGCCAAAGATGCCGGTGGTGTAACCCGCCGTTTTGAGGACCTGAGGCAGGATGGTGGCATCCAGCGTCATGCGCTCCCGCTCCAGGATGGTGTGGGTGACGCCGTTTTTCAGCGGATGCCGCCCGGTCATGATGGCGCTGCGGGTGGGGGAGCAGGTGGGACTGACGAGGAAGTGGGTGAAGCGCAGGCTCTGGCCGTGCAGAGCGTCCAGGTTCGGCGTGTGGATCCAGGGATGACCGTGGCAGCCGAGCGGGCCGTAGCCTTGATCATCCGTCATGATGAGCAGGATGTTGGGTCGGGTGCCAGCCAGGGAATCCGCTGCGGGAGAGGGAGCAGGTGTCAGCAGGGAGAAGGCGGTGGCGAGAAGGAGCAGGGGACGATGCATGGGAAAAGGGTGAACGCGGTGGAAGGGGGCAGCTTACACCGCATCTCCGCATCTGGACGGCGGCGGCAGGCTGCGCCATGCTCGGGGTGAATGACGCGAGATCTGCCAATGCCGGAGGGATGCGAGGTGGCCTGCCGCGGCTGCCCCCACCGGACGTGGGACGCGCAGGCCAGCGAGCGGCAAAAGGCGGCCTTTGCGCGGGAAAAGTTGGCCGCCTGGGCAGCGGTGATGCAGCCGCTGATCGGAGCGCCACCGGAGCAGCGCTGGGGCTATCGCCAGCGGGTGCGGCTGCGGGCCAGTTGGCGGTGGGGGCGCTGGCACTTTGGCATGGGGGAGGAGGAGCGTTTCATCGCCCTGCCGCGCTGTCCGGTGCAAGCCGCTTCGGTGAATCAATGGCTGGACGGGTTGGGGCAGATGCTGCCCGGGCCGGATCGGCTGCCGCTGCACACGGTGGTGGTGCAGGGCGGCATCACCACCCTGGTGGCCCGCCTGCATCCGACACAGGCGGCTGCGGTGACCGATGAGCTGATTGGCATCTTGGCCCAGCGGCCTTCCTCCCGCCATGGGGCTGGTATTTTTCTGCATGCCCACTCCGCAGCGGGGCGGCGATTGTTTGCGAAGAAGGGCTGGGTGCTGTTGGCGGGAGAACCGTGGGTGCGGGGGGAAGGCGGCCTCTGGCATGGCCCCGTGGGATTTCAGCAAACGCTGCCGACTCTCTGGTGGCAGTCCCTGCAAACCGCTCAAGCCTGGCTGAACCCCGGCCCGGGAGATGCCGTGCTGGATCTCTGCTGTGGCGCGGGGGCGACACTGCAGCGGTGGGCGCAGGCGGGGGCGGCCACCCTGGGCGTGGAGGCGGAGGCGGAGGCCGTGGCAGCCTGTGCGCGCAATGCCCCCGGCGTGCCCGTCCTCCAGGGCTGGTGCGGCACCCGGCTACCGCAGATCGAGACGTGGTGGCGGGGGCAGACAACGGGCCGCCGGCAGGTTTTCGCCAATCCGCCACGGATCGGG
The DNA here is from genome assembly GCA_020439875.1 of Verrucomicrobiales bacterium. Classification (GTDB taxonomy): domain Bacteria; phylum Verrucomicrobiota; class Verrucomicrobiia; order Verrucomicrobiales; family Verrucomicrobiaceae; genus JAGRPD01. Next base: position 1,970 of record JAGRPD010000198.1, on the reverse strand, counting down.
CTGGAGCCTGAGGTCACGGCGTGGTTGGGAGAAGCTGAGAGGTTGGATCGTCTGGCGTATCTCTCGTGCAGCCCAGGCACGTTGGCTCGGGATTTGGCGCAGTTGGAGGCAGCGGGGCTGCGGGTGGTGGCGCTGCAACCGTATGATTTTTTTCCTCAAACGCAGCACTTCGAGGTGCTGGCCTGTTTGGAGAAAGTCGGCACTGCTCAGTCGAGGCGCGTGACCACCACGTAGGCTGCGTCCGCATTGCGCATGGCGATGCGGGAGCCGCGCAGGTCGATCTCGATGGGCTCACCCAACGGAGCCCGCCGCGTGACCCGCACCGCCGTGCCTGGAGTAAGCCCCAACTCCCGCAACCGCGTCAGGCTCGGTCGGCTGGTGGTAAACCGATGCACCACAGCGGCGGTGCCGGCGGGCAGATCAGCGAGCGTGGTGTCGGACATGGGGGGTGAAGGGTCGGCAGGGGAGTGCTTGCAAGCATCACTCCCGGCCAAAAAGCTTAAAATCGAACGCCCCCCTGTCAACCACCGGGCACAGGAGTTCAAAGGCAGCGCGGAAGCGGCGGTGCTTGGTAACCTCAGTTCTCTAATTGGATCGATTCCAACGGGGGAGTTCTATTGTTACGACTCAAAATGCAGGGTCGCGATGTCGCTGCGGCGTTGCAGACCGTCAAAGCGGACCGGCGCGGAGGCGGCGTAGGCGGCATCGCGCGCGACCTGGCGGGTGCTGCCCTGCGCTACGATGGCGAGCACGCGGCCGCCGTGGGTCTCAAACTGACCGGCAGCGTTCAGGCGCGTGCCGCAATGATAAACCCGGGCTCCGAGGGCGGTGGCGGTGTCGAGACCGGAGATGGCATCGCCCGAGCGGGAGCTGGCGGGATAACCAGCGGAAGCGGAGATGAGGCAGACGCTCCATCCCTCCGCAAAATGGATCAGGGAAGGGTCGAGCTGGCCACGCGCGGCGGCATCGACGTAGGCGGCAAAGTCTCCCTGGATCATGGGCATCACGGCCTCGGCTTCGGGATCTCCAAAGCGGCAGTTGTACTCCAGGACCTGCGGTCCGCTGGGGGTGAGCATGAGGCCAAAGTAGAGGAAGCCGCGGTAGGGTAGGCCGTCCTTTTGCAGCCCTTCCACGGTGGGTTTGACGATGGTTGACTCGACGAGCTGGAGCAGGTCGGGGTCGGCCAATTCCCGGGAGGCGACGGCTCCCATGCCGCCGGTATTGGGGCCTTGATCGTCGTCGCCGATGCGTTTGTAATCGCGCGCGGGCATGAGGATCTGATATTGATCGTCACAGACGGAGGCAAAGATGGAGATCTCGGGGCCAGTGAGGCATTGCTCGATCAAGAGGTCGCCCGCTCCGAAGGCGCGGGCTTCGAGTACCTCATCGATGAAGGTCTCCGCAGAGACCCGATCCGGGCAGACGGCGACGCCTTTTCCCGCTGCCAAACCATCGAACTTCAAGACGATGGGGAAGGTGTCGAGAGCGGCTTTGGCCTCGGCGGCGGTGGTGGCGACGGAGAAAGCGGCGGTGGGGATGGAGTGGCGCTGGAGGAATTGTTTGGCGAAGATCTTGGAAGCTTCGAGCTGAGCGGCCTGTTTGAAGGGGCCCCAGCAGGGGATGCCTGCGGTAGCGCAGAGATTGGCGAGGCCATCTCCCTGCACCAGCCAGGCCTCCTCTCCCGCGACGCAGAGGTCGATGCCCTCCTCCTTCATGAAGGCGATGAGCGCAGGCAGATCGGGAACCGAGACGCGGGTGGCCAGCGTGGCGATGGCGTCGCTCCCCGGGTAAGCGTAGAGCGTGGGGGAGCCAGGGCTTTCGTGCAGGGCGGTGAGCAAAGCGTGCTCACGCCCGCCTTTTCCAGTGACAAGAATTTTCATGAGCCGCCATCATGGAGGGCTGAAGCAGGGGCGCAAGGGGGGATGAGGGATGGGGGAAGAGGAATGAAGAATGAAGAATGAAGAATGAGG